>CAZKNW010000115.1:0-9681 GCA_964554035.1 uncultured Verrucomicrobiota bacterium | reverse complement strand
GAGGAACCAATCGGGTTTACCTGACTGGAACCCCTGGACGATCTTGTAGCAGGGGATGGCGACAATGCCGTTCCAGATCAGGGTAAAGATCAGGATGCCAACGAACTTCTTGACCGGGCCGTGCTTGGGCTTCAGGGGATACCAGCCCGATACCGGCCTCGCGGGTTGTGCAAAGGTGGCCGGCTGCGTGTCGGAAGGCATATTGCGTTCCGTTTGCGAACGGGAAGGCCTGCTGCTTCGGATGGTGAAGATCATGCCTCCCAGCCCGATCACGACAAAGATGAGAGTCAGGAAGCTGAGCCAGACATCGCTGGTGATGGCGTTGTTCAGGATCGCCTCGGAGGGATTGGCGGGATTGACCAGGCAGGTGGTCTCAAGGCCTTTGGGCAGGTTCTGGACAATCAAGTCCTTCTCCTTGCGGCCCACATTGGTCCTGTAATTGATGAAATTATAGCGATCGGAGGTGTATTCCTGACCTTGATAGACATAGGAAAACGCCACCTCGATGGCGTAGGTGCGTGAGTTGTTGCTGCTTTGTTTCGAGCTGAGATCGCTGCTCAGGATGGTGCAAGGGACCTTTTCCCAGGATTCAGACTGGTGGGTCTTGTAGAGGGGGATCAGCACCGTGTAGGTGAAGGCAGCCAGACCGATGGCCATGAAGAGCCCGAAGAAAAGAAGCCCGCAACCGGGTGATTTGCTCCTGTCGTTGTTCAACCTTCGATCCATGACTTGGTATCGGCCCTCTTCGGCATCATCCAAAATGGGGAATTGAAATCAATGAAGATTGGGGCATCATAGGCGCCATAAGGGTATGGAAGGCCTGAACTCCATCAAGGAGCCCCATCCACTGGATTCCCGGTGGAAAAGCGCACTCTTGACCCTTCTTGGAGATGAGGACCCCGAAATCTATGAGGCCACCCGGCGTGAGATCTTCAGCCATGGCCGGGAAGCGCTCGTGTGGATGGAAGGTGAATCGGAAAGGGCCAGGGGACTGACGCGCAGGCGTTGTCGCCAGATCGTGAAGGGGTTCAACCAGCAGCTGGCGGACAATGAATTCACGGCATTCTGCCTCCGGTCCGGTGACCGCCTCAATCTGGAGGAGGCCTGTTGGATGCTTTGCAGGACCCAGTTTCCCGAGATCCAGCCGGAGGCCTACTCGGCTTGGATTGACCTTCTCGCCGGAGAACTTCTGGACCGCGTGGATTTCGGTGCGGAGCCGATGGTGATCTTCATGGAGATCAACCGTTACCTGTTTGAGCACCTCGGTTACCACTCCGCGGCAGCCGGACTGAGGATCAGTGACCACTATTACCTGAGCCGACTGTTGGAGGAACGCGAGGGGAATTCCGCCAGTCTGAGCCTGCTTTACACCTTCTTGGCCCTTCGTCTTCACCTGCCAGTTTCGCTGATCTATCTGCCAGGGTATTTTCTCTGTCGCTTCCAGACCCCGCGTGAGGAGTTCTTCATCGATCCCTGCCAGAAGGGACGCTTTCTCTCGAAGAATGCCTGTCATCGCTATCTTCAGCACTATGGGCATAGTCCCATGGATGACCACCTGAAGCCCCAGAGTCCAAGAAAGGCATTGCGCCAGATCTGTTCGGATCTCAGGAGGGCCTGTGACCTGGCTGGGGAAGGGACACAGTCTGCCCGGATCCAACGCTACCTCTTTGCGATGTCCGGGTAGCTTTTTTGGGGGAAGTAACAAAGCTGGAACTTGGGGCGGGACGCCCCAATCCCCGGCAGGCGGGACGCCTACCACTACGACTCCATGCCGGATCGATGCTTCTTTTGCGTTTGGATCCTTGCTCAGCGGGAGCTTTGCACCACCGGCTCAGGAGTAGCAATCACCCCGCATTGCCTACCTTCATGCGTTTCTCGAAGCGGGCGCGGCGCTTGGCGAGGAAGGATCGGAAGCGTTCCTTCTGTTGATCATCGAGGTGACTCTCAATCTCCTTGCTGGAGGACTCGAGGATGTTCCAGACCGAGGAAAGGGTGTCCCGATAAAGCGACTTCATCTGGGTGCCCGTGTCTGCCACCACAGGCTGGATCTGCAGGGCCTGTTCCTTTGTGAGTTGGAGCTCCTTGACCAGGTCGTTCATGGCGGCCTCGGTGTAGAAATCGACCGAGGTCCGTTCCCGGACAGTCTTCTTCACCCAGACTAGGCAGAGCGATCCACCGGTGACCATGCCAGCGGTGAAGATCGCCGTGAGCGAGAGGAGGATTTTCCAGTTCTTCAGGGCATTCATGGTTCGAGGTGCCAGTCGAAGAGGGATTCCACGACATCCAGCTCCGGGGTGGTGATTCGGTCCGCCGCGACCGTTATGGAGGTGGTGACCAGGCAGATGAGCATGATCACGGAGGAGGCGGCGAGGAAGCGCAGTGCATTCCACTCCCAGAGTCGACGCAGTGAGGGCATGGGATTCTCAAGCCATCGAGCCACCACGCGGGTGTCGAAGCCGAAGGGCATGTCGGTGGATTCCTCACCGGATGCCTTGGAGGCCAGTTCAGCCAGGGATTCCCAGTTATCGTTCTTCATGATTCATCAAAGTGTCCTGTTCCAGTGATTCGAGATGGGCCCGCATCTTCTTGCGTGCCCGGTGGGCGCGGACTTTGACCGCGGATGTCTTCCAGCCGGTGATCTGCTCGATCTCGGCTACGGACTTCTGCTCCAGGTCCAGGAGCTGGATGACAAGCCGGTCATCCGGGTTCAGGGATTCCATCAGGCGGTCCACCAGGGAACGGGCATCCATGGCCAGGTCGCTGTCCGTGGATGCGTTTCCGGAGATCACCGCATCCAGGGCATTGGCCTCATTCTCGTTCAGGTCGGCCCAGCGCAGTTCCGGCCGCCGTTGGTGGTAGCGCAGCTTGTCGATGCAGGTGGTGACCGCGATCCGCGATACCCAATGCTCGAAGGGGACATTCCCCTGGTATTGTTCCATGTTGGAAAACATCTTCAGAAAGACATCCTGTGCGAGATCCTCATCCGACATCCTTCTGGGTCGATGGGATCGAACGATCTTGATGACGAGCGGATAGAGCCGCTGGACCAGCTGCCTGGCCGCGCCCTCATCCCTCTGACGCACCCGCCGAAGGCAGGAGGCCATGTCGAACGCCTCGTCATCCATGATCTGAAAAGGATCTTAACAGGCACATCTCCCAGTGACGACTACGGGTGCATCCGGTTACATGGACCATCTCGATGTGCGACGTGTGCAATCATTGACATCAATGATTGCAATGATTACATTTGGAAACATGGCAAGTATCACGGTTCGAAATCTTCCAGATTCCGCCAAGGAAGGTCTTCGGGTCCAGGCCGCCCGGCAGGGAGTAGCTTTGGAGACCTACATAAGAACCATCCTGGTGGATACGTCGAAAGGCCGGGGAATCAAGACGCCCAGTCTGGTCGGGTTGTTTGACCGTCACTTCGGCCATGAGAAAGGCGTGGAGCTGGAACTGCCTGAACGATCCACCAAGCGAGGCCCCGTGGGATTTGATGGATGACTCTCCTGGATACCAACGTGATTTCGGAGCTCATGAAGGGGAAACCTTCCTCCTCAGTGAGAAACTGGCTTTCCTCGATGCAGGTGAACACGCTTGGGGTGACTTCCCTTTCGCTTGCCGAGATCCGATGGGGTCTGTGCAGACTACCCAAGGGCCAAAGACGGCACCGCTTGGAAACCAGTTTTGAAAGGGTTGTTTCGGAGGGATTCGGTGGCCGGGTCTTCGGATTTGATGAGGCTGCTGCGACAGTTTTTGGGGCACTCGCTGCCGGTCGCGAAGATTCCGGTCTCCATGTTGACATGGTCGATGCGATGATCGCTGCCATCGCGCGCTCGATCGGTGCGTCTGTTGCAACACGGAATGTTGGCGACTTCGAAGGATGCGGGATTGAGGTGGTCAATCCGTGGGAAGGCTGACTCGACTAACACGAAAGTGTTATCGCGGGTATCCCCCAAAGATTGCGTGATGGGTTGACGGGGGCTGTGGTAGCGTCATTCTCAGATCAACCCCAAGACATATGGTGAAACGCATTTCATTGATGGGCCGTCTTCTTTCGGCGGTTCTCTTGACCGGACTGGCATCCAGCCCCCTGCAGGCGGATTACAGTGACATGGTGCTGGCCGATGGCCCGGTTGCCTACTGGACCTTTGACCAGAAGGACGCCCCCCTCGCCAATCTCGGTTCCGCCAGGCTGGAGATCTCGGAACAGGGCAAGCTGCAGCGGAACCAGGCAGGACCGCGGACCAAGTCCTATCCCGATTTCAGCAATGACAACCTTTCGATCGGCTTCAAGGCCGGTGGGGAGTTCATTCGAATCAAGGATCCGGGCGAGAACAGCCCATTGGATTTCGGGGCCGGAGACACCATCACCATCGAGGCGTGGGTGAATCCCGGCGACATCGGTCGTGGCCGCAATGCCTACGTGATTGGAAAGGGAAGGACCGGCAACAAGGGCTTTGGCGGAAACAACCAGAACTTCGCACTGCGCCTCTGGAACAAGTCGGGCCAGGGCGGGCAGCTGAGCTTCCTCTTCCGTGCTGAGGGAGCCGCCTCCAGTGGCGACCAGAACAAGTGGCATCGCTGGACCTCAAACGATGCGGTTGGCAACAACTCAGGCTGGCACCACATCGCCGTCACCTACACCTTCGGCAAGGAGAAGAGCCTGAGGGGATACATCGATGGTGCCGAGGTCAAGGGTTCATGGGACTATGGTGGTGCCACCAGCGTGGCTCCCGTGGTGGACAACGACGAGGTCTGGATTGGTTCCTCGATGAAGGGAAGCAAGGGATCCTCCTTTGAGGGACACATCGATGAGCTGGCCCTACACCGCAAGGAGCTTTCCAAGGAAACCATCGCCAAGCGCTTTCGCTTCAATGGTCCCGATCTGCTCGTCGACCGTGAGAAGCTTCCCAAGGACAAGGTGCTCGTGGAGGTGGTTGAGAACGTGAGTGCCGGGAATTCCTGGAGCTTCTTTCCGGGTGAGGCCACGGAGACCTACACCACCTCTGCCATGGCGTTGCCCGTGCTTCCCAGGAAATACGATTCCAAGGGGCTGATCGTGGACCGGAGTCCTCAGTTCCTCGTTCGTGCCTCGGCGCTGATGAAACTGCCGAAGGGGAAGATGACTTTTCTGGTCCGTTCCCGAAGCGGCTCTCGCCTGATCGTGGATGGCAAGGTGGTTGGCAAGAACCCCTTCCTTAAGAAGAGGACCAATGCCCATGAGCATGTCCCTGAGCTTCATTCCGAGGTGCCGGAGGGCGTTCGTTACCTGCGTCCGGGCAACTACGAGACCCAGATCGAGTTTGACTCCAAGGGCGGGGAACACGTGGTCACCCTGGAGGCGGTCATTGGTGGCAATGGCCTGCGCCCGGAGCCGGGTGAGCTTTCGGCCAGCTGGTCCACGGATGGAAAGATGTTTCATCTGCTCAGTCCATCCTCCTCCATCCCATTGACGGATTCGGAATGGGTGGACTACACCGAGGAGCTGTCGGTCAACATGGTTCGCTACGAGCAGCAGAAGCGCCATGAAAAGGATGTGGCCGAGCGCGACTACTGGCGGATGCGTCATGACCGGGCACGCAAGCATGTGGCTTCACTTGAGCCCATCGCGGTTCCCAAGGTTTCATCCGGAAAGGGTGTCGCCAATGACCTGGACCGTTTCATCGTTGCCAAGCTTGAGGAGGAGAAGCTGGAACCGGCCGCGCTTTCGAGCGACGACACCTTTGTCCGCCGGGTCACCCTGGACCTTCTGGGCGTGCCTCCCACACCGGAGCAGTTGAGGGAGTTTTCAGCGGACAAGTCCGCGGATCGCCGTGCACGCTACATTGATCGCCTGCTGCAGCATCCGGGCTGGGCGGATCATTGGGTCGGCTACTGGCAGGATGTCCTTGCGGAAAATCCGGGCGTGCTGAAACCCATGCTCAACAACACGGGCCCCTTCCGGTGGTATCTGCATGAGGCCTTTCTCGACAACCGCCCGATGGACCGCTTCGTCACGGACCTGGTCCTGATGGAAGGCAGCAAATACTACGGCGGCCCGGCTGGATTCAGCATGGCCACGCAGAACGACGTGCCCTATGCAGCGAAGGCCAACATTGTGGGTCAGGCCTTCATGGGCATGAACATGGCCTGCGCACGCTGTCATGATGCCCCCTATCACGACTTCAAGCAGAAGGATCTGTTCAGCATGGCCGCCATGCTCAAGCGCGGCGAACAGGAGGTGCCCAAGAGCAGTTCCATCCCGCAGGGTGCCAACATCATCGTGGGCCGTCTGGTCGAGGTGACGCTCAAACCGGGTGAAAAGGTGCATGGGGACTGGCCCTTCCAGGAGGTCGTGCCTGATGACATCAGCAGCGACATCATCCGCAAGCCGGGTGACAGCCGGGAGCACCTGGCTGCCCTGATCACCGATCCGCGCAACGAGCGCTTTGCCCAGGTTATCGCGAACCGTCTTTGGAAACGCTATATGGGCTGGGGCATCGTGGAGCCTGCGGATGACTGGGAGAATCCCAAGCCATCCCACCCCGAGCTGCTCGGCTGGTTGGGACGCTACTTCATCTCGCATGACTACGACCTCAAGGCCCTGGCGCGCCTGATCCTGACCTCCCATACCTACCAGCAGGAGACAGGGCTGGCAGAGTCGCGTGTCCCCTCGCATCGGGAACGCTTCTTCCAGGCGCAGGTCCGGCAGAGGCTGACGGCCGAGCAGATCCTTGATTCACTCTTTGCGGTTTCAGGAAAAAACATCCGCTCCGAGGCATTGAACATGGATGTTGATGGTCGAAATGCCGTGACGACCTTCATGAACCTTGGAGATCCCAAGCGTGCCTGGGAGTTCACGTCGCTCTCCAATGAACGTGACCGTCCCGCACTGGCCATGCCCAAGGCGCAGAGTGTGGTGGACCTCCTGGTGCAGTTTGGCTGGCGGGAGATGAGACAGAATCCAAAGACGGCCCGTGAGACGGATCCCAACGTGCTTCAGCCGTCCGCCATCGCCAACGGTATCGTGGGAAGCGGTCGCGTCAGCCGCTTGTCCCACGACAGCGCCTTCACACGGATCTCCCTGGAGTCCGGCACGGTGGAGGATGTCATCAACAGGACCTTCCTGAGGATCCTGTCTCGGAAGCCTACCGGGGCGGAGATGCAGGAGATGGTGACCTATCTCAAGCCAGGCTTTGATCAGCGCAAGGTGGATGTGGATCCGTCCAAGCTGAAGAAGGAACAGGTCCTGCATGCCGTTTCCTGGTCGAACCACCTCAATGCGGAAGCCACGCGCATCAAGATGGAGATGGAGCGGCTGGCCCGCGCCGGAGACACCCCGACGCCTTACCTCGACAGCGACTGGCGGGAGCGCATGGAGGATGTGGTCTGGACCCTGATCAACTCACCTGAATTTGTTTTCAAGCCATGAAGAAACCTTCCATGAACCGTCGGACCTTCCTTCAGACCACGGCCCTTGCCGGAGCGGCCGGTATGGCCGGGCTTCCTTCCCTGGAGGCGGCCAGCAAGCGCAAGAAGCACGACATTGAGTATCCGGTCGGAAAGGCCGAGCACTGCATCTACATCTGGCTGGGTGGTGGTCCGGCCCAGATCGACACCTATGACCCCAAGAAGCGGGGTGATGCCAAGAAGCGTGTGGCCGGCAGTTACTACGATTCTATCAAGACCTGCGTGCCCGGTGTCGAGGTGTGTGAGCACCTGAAGCGCACCGCCGACCTGATGGACCGCTACACGGTCCTGAGGACGGTTCATCATGATGTCATCGATGAGCATGCCGCCGCCACCAACCGCATGCACACGGGACGTCCGACCAGTGGAACGATTGTCTATCCCTCCATCGGAAGCGTTGTTGCCCACGAGCGTGGCAGTCTGACCGAGACGGCACCGGCTTACGTGGTCATGGGCTATCCCAATGCCACACGTGGTCCGGGGTTCCTGGGAGCCAAGCATGGCTACATCTACCTGACCGATACCAATGCAGGTCCGGAGGGGTTGTCCCGTCCCGACTACATCTCCACCTTCCGCCAGGCGAGTCGCGAGACCCTTCTTGAGAAGATGCGTCGCGGTTACCTGAAGCGGACCGGCAACGACAAGCTGGTGGCCGACTACGATGCCGCCATCGAGCAAAGCTTCAAGCTGACCAAGGGTGACTTCATGCATGCCTTCAAGCTGGACGAGGAATCTTCCAGCCTGCGTGAATCCTACGGAGATGAATTCGGGCAGCGCTGTCTGCTGGCACGTCGGCTCATCCAGAGTGGCGTGCGCTTCCAGGAAGTCTCCTTCAACCTGAACTTCATCAATGGTACGGGATGGGATACCCACAACGATGGACAGCTCAACCAGCACATCCTCATCCAGCAGTTGGACCAGGCTGTTTCCACCCTCATTGAGGACCTGGAGAAGCACAAGCTCCTCGACAAGACCCTGATCGTGATTGCTGGTGAGTTCGGTCGCCCTGCCGAGTTCGACGGTGGAGGAGGGCGTGGACACCAGGCCAAGGCTTTCAGTGTCGCCCTTGCCGGCGGTGGCCTGAACCACAAGGGAGCCCTTGGCGAGACTGATGAGCTATCCAAGGAGATCATCAGCCGACCGGTATCCGTTCCCGATCTCTTCGCCACGATCCACTGCGCCCTGGGCGTCAATCCCGAGAAAAACCTCTACGACGGCGACCGCCCCGTGCCCCTGACCGACATGGGAGATCCGGTAAGGGAGCTGTTTTCTTAAACACCCAAGGCCCAAGGACCCAAGGAAATCCGAATCGCTGAAGTTTCACGAGTGACATTCGCGAGCATCTTTGGATTTGAAATTCATCATTCAGAATTCGGGATTCTTTGGTTTTTTTCCCCTTGCGCCGCTGGCCCCCGGCGTGAATAGTCCCCGGCCCGGTTCGGAGAGTAGCTCAGCTTGGTAGAGCACCTGCTTTGGGAGCAGGACGTCGCAGGTTCAAATCCTGTCTCTCCGACCATTTTTTTTGCCCCCATCCTTTCCCAGGTTTCGCAGAGGCACGCAGATCTTCTTCTCCTTTTCCATCCCTTTCCGTTCTGGAGGGAAGAGTTCCCACGAGTCCCGCTTCAAGAGAGGTTTCCCGCTGATTCCCCGGTAGGGCGGTCACTCCGTGAGCGACCGAGCTTGGCTTCCGCTCGCCAAGGGGCGTTCTGACTCCCCGTCCGCAGCAAAGGCCCGCGCGGAGCGACGGGCCCTACCTTTGTGCCGGCACGTCTTGGCAGACGCGCCTGCTTCTTTCTTGCGATCCTGCTTTTCCGGGCGGGCCGGCCTGATTATCATCAGTCCCCATGAAGAAGGGTCCGATCAGCAAGTTTGTTGAGTATCATTTTCGTCACTTCAATGCGGCTGCGTTGAATCGTGCGGTCGACGACTACATCAAGCACCTCGACGAAGGTGGAAAGATGTTTGTCACCCTGGCAGGGGCGATGAGCACGGCGGAGTTGGGTCTGTCGCTGGCGGAGATGATTCGTCAGGACAAGGTCCATGGGATCTGCTGCACGGGTGCCAACCTCGAGGAGGATGTCTTCAACCTGGTGGCCCATGATTTCTATGAGGCGGTGCCCAACTACCGGGACCTTTCCAAGGCGGATGAACAGGCCCTGCTGGAGAAGCACATGAACCGTGTCACCGACACCTGCATTCCCGAGGGCGAGGCGATGCGTCGCATTGAGA
>CAZKNW010000114.1:0-9796 GCA_964554035.1 uncultured Verrucomicrobiota bacterium | reverse complement strand
TATCCGAGTCACCCACGGAACCGGTCACCTTGATCGTGGGCTTCTTCCCCTTGGTAGGCGGATGAACCTCCACGGCCTGCCCGCGCAGTGCGAGGATGCCGCGGCCGCGCTCTTCATACAGGATGCCGGAATATTTCGTTCCCGCCTCGAAGTCCGCCTGGTAGCCACCGACGACAAACTTCTCCGCATCCATCAGCTTGGCCCGATACTGGATACCGGAATTGGCCTGGTTTGCCTCGTTGTCTCCAACAATCTTGAACTTCAATCGCAGGTCAAAGTCGTCCAATTCGCCCTGCTGCCAGACGAGGAAGGTGTTGGGATCGACCACGTGCTCGGGCGTGGACTTGCCGGTGATGGCTCCGTCCTGCACGGACCAGAAGCGGGAATCCCCCTTCCAACCGGTCAGGTCCTTTCCGTTGAAGATGGGCTTGTATCCCTGCTCCGCGGCGGAGGCGATGGATGGCAACAAGAGGACAGCGGAAAACAGCGCTGCCAATGATGGAGAGAACGTGCGTTTCATAGCGATGCGACGATCATGTCGTTTGACCGCTTCAAGAAAAGGCAAAAACACCATCAGGCCTTTCCCAATCCGGACCTTTCTGGGACTCTCCCGACCCCATGTCACCCGCTGAGTTCATTCCCATGCTGCTGATCGCCCTCGCGGTCACCGGCATCGGTGTGTCCAAGGCAGGTTTCGGCGGTGGACTGAGCATCCTGATCACACCCCTTTGCGTGCTCGCGTTCGAGGCACTGGGGCACCCTCCGACCTTCACACTGGGAGTTTTGCTTCCACTGCTCTGTGCCGGCGACGCCTTTTCACTCCGCCATTACTGGAAGCAATGGAAGCCCGCCACGGTCTGGATGCTGATGCCCGGCGTCGCGGTCGGGGTCCTGATCGGTGTGCAACTGATCGGGCGGGCATCTCCTGAACAGCTCAACCGCGTCATCGGAGCCATCGCCGTTTCCTTTGTCGCCTTTCAGCTGTTCAAGAACCACGTGCTCAAGTCAGAAAAGGTCTTCACTCCCACCTGGATGAAGGCAGTTCCCTTCGGATTCGGAACGGGCATCACCTCGTCCTTTGCCCACGGAGCCGGCCCCGTCATCAGCATGTATCTGGTGCCTCAGAAACTGAGCAAGCAGGTCCACGTCGCCAGCCGGGTCATGATCTTCTTCATCGTCAACTGGATGAAGGTCCCCTTCTTCGCCGCCAAGGGCGTCATCCACACTGACACACTCATGGCCAGCCTGATGTGCCTGCCCGCCATCCCCATCGGCGTCTGGCTGGGGATCCGTTTGAACAAGAAGCTTTCTGAAGAAGGTTTCATGAAGGTCGTCTACGCCCTTACGCTGCTGGCTGGACTCCAGTTGCTCTTCAACTTCAATCCACTCGAGTTCCTGAAGCCTTCATGAGCGATGGTCTTCCCACCCTTCGCGAGGAACTCTGGAAAACCATCCGCCTCGCGCTGCCCATCACGGCAGGCATGCTGAGCCAGATGCTTCTCGGACTGGCGGATACGGCCATGGTCGGACAGCTCGGGGTGATTCCCCTCGCAGCCTGTTCCCTCGTCAATGCGCTGGTCCATATTCCCATGGTTCTCGCCATCGGAATTCTTTCCTCGGTCGGAGTGCTCTCCGCCAATGCCTTTGGGGCAAAGAAAGATCGACAGGCAGGCGAGGTCCTCAGACACGGATTGTTCCTCGCTGTGCTTTCCGGCATCGGTACATTTCTCATGGCCTTGGTTGTCCTGCCCTTCCTTGGGCACCTGGGACAGGACCCGAAGGCCGTCGAAGCGGCAGGAACCTACTACCTGCTTTTCAGTGCCTCCATTCTCCCCGCGATGATCGCCCATACGGCCAAGCAATACTGCGAATCGCTGGAGCATCCTTGGATTGCCAACGGTATCCTGTTTGCGGGAGTAGTGTTGAACATCCTCTTCAACTGGATCCTCATTTACGGAAACTGGGGAGCGCCCGTGCTCGGACTCAACGGTGCTGGCTGGGCCACCGTGGCAGCACGAACCCTCACCGCCCTCGCACTCCTTTTGATCGTGGCCTGGCTCCCATCCCTCAAACCCTTTCATCCTGTCCGCTGGCTCGCCTGGGTTCATCGCGAAACCCTTGGACAACTCTGGCGAATCGGTCTCCCTTCGGGCATTCAGCACCTCCTCGAAGTGGGTGCCTTTGTCTTCACGGCCATCATGATGGGGTGGATCAGCGCCAGTGCCTTGGCCGCCCACCAGATCGCCATCAACTGCGCCGCCACGACCTTCATGATGATGTTGGGTCTCGCCATCGCCGTCTGCATCCGGATCGGACATGCCGAAGGCGCCGGGGAGTATCAACGCGTGCGCCGCATCGGCTTCTCCGGACAGGCACTCGCCGGAATCATCATGCTGGGATTCGCGGTGGTGTTCATCTTCCAGAACGACCGTATCGCCGGGTTTTTCACACAGGACCCGGCACTTCTGGAAATGGCAGCAGGACTCATCATCATCGCTGCGGTATTCCAACTGGCCGATGGCATGCAGGTCGTGGGCATCAACGCCCTTCGCGGAATGAAGGACGTCAACAAGCCGGCTGGCATCGCCCTCGTCGCCTACTGGCTCATCACCGTCCCCCTCGCATGGTGGCTGGGCTTCGAGACGGATCTGGGCGCCAAGGGCATTTGGTATGGACTGGCCATCGGACTCTTCACCGCCGCCATCACCTTTACGCTAAGGTTCGAGATCCTCACACGACGCGAGATCAAAGGATGACAAGGGATTCGTGCGCCCCTCCAGGGCGTGAATGTGTTGGGTGCCCCAGCATCCACGGGTTGGCAGCCGCGGCTACATCCGTCTGCCCGTTCCGGGCCATGAAATCAACCTGCGAGGCACCTGAATCTGTGGTATATCCTCCGACCCTTTGATAGCTTCGCCTCATGCACTCCCTCAAGCGCACGTTCCTTCCGGTTCTGATGGGCCTTGGCCTATTCCTTCTTCCAGCCAACTTACTCGCAGCACCACCCAATGTGGTGGTCATGCTCGCCGACGACATGGGCTACGGGGACCTTTCCATCTACGGCAGCCTGGAGAACCACACCCCCAACCTCGACAAGCTGGCTTCCGAAGGCGCCCGGTTCACCGATTTTTATGCAGGCAGCGCCGTTTGCAGTCCTTCACGTGCGGCTTTGATCACCGGACGTTTCTCCGTCCGTGCCGGCATCTATAGCTGGGTTCATACTTCGCAGAACATGCACCTCCGCCGGGAAGAGATCACCATCGCTGAAGTCCTGAAGGAGAA
This sequence comes from uncultured Verrucomicrobiota bacterium, assembly GCA_964554035.1. Lineage (GTDB taxonomy): Bacteria > Verrucomicrobiota > Verrucomicrobiia > Limisphaerales > CAZKNW01 > CAZKNW01. The sequence continues at coordinate 6,514 of CAZKNW010000114.1, read as the reverse complement.
GGGATACAGCACGGCACACCTTGGGAAATGGCACCTTTGCTATGACCTTGTGAAGGGATCCGGCACCCGACCCAATCCGGGTGACCAGGGATTCGACTACTGGATGGCCACCGGCAACAACGCGGAGCCTTCCCACCACAATCCCACCAACTTCGTGAAGAATGGCGTCGCACTCGGCAAGGTGGAGGGATACTCCTGCCAGATCGTGGTGGACGAGGCTGAAACCTGGCTCGATCAGCATCGCGACAAGTCCAAGCCCTTCTTCATGAACCTCTGGTTCCACGAGCCCCACATGAAGGTGGCCGCGCCTGAAAAGTTCCGGAACCGCCACCTCGACACCAAGCGTCCCGACTACTACGGCTGCATTGAGAATCTCGATGACGCCATCGGGCGCCTGCTCGCCAAGCTCGACAAGATGGGCGTCAGCGACAACACCCTCATCGTCTTCACCTCCGAAAACGGAAGCTACATGCAGGGCAGCAATGATCCGCTCAAGGGTCGCAAGACCCAGCTTTGGGAAGGTGGCATCCGCGAACCCGCCATCATGCGTTGGCCCGGACATATTCAACCTGATTCCGTCATTACCGAACCCACCGGGGTGGTCGATATCCTGCCCACCATTTGTGAGGCAACAGGAGCTTCCGTGCCCAAGGACAGGGTCATCGATGGCGTCAGCCTGCTTCCCCTGTTCTCCAACAAGCGCATCAAACGCAATCACCCGCTCTACTGGTTCTACAATCCGTCACGACCGGTTTGCGCCATTCGTGAAGGCGACTGGGCACTCATTGCGGATCCGACCATCGACCTGCCACGCGGCAACATGTTCAAGGAGGAATACATCGGGAACATCAAGGAGACGGAACTGACCAATTTCCGCCTCTTCAACCTCCGACAGGATCCCATCCAGGACGATGAAATCACCGAGCATGCCAAGCTGAACCAGATGAAGGCCAAGATGCTGAAGCTCCATCGCGAGGTGGTAACCGAAGCCTACGACTGGCGCAACTGGAAATAGGAGGACCTATGGAGATTCCCGAATCCGGCCTGATCAAGGGCGACGACCGGAAGCAACGTTGCTTCTGGGGTGCCGAGCACGACGACTACATGAACTACCATGATGAGGAATGGGGACATCCGGTCGACGACGACTTCCGGCTCTTTGAGAAGATCTGCCTCGAAGGGTTCCAATCGGGACTCAGCTGGCTGACCATCCTGCGAAAGAGGGATAACTTCCGAAAGGCCTTCAAGGAATTCGACTTCAACAAGGTCGCCCGTTTCACGGAAAAGGATGTCGAACGCCTGCTGGAGGACGCCGGAATTGTCCGTCATCGCGGAAAGATCGAATCGACCATCAACAACGCCGCCCGCGCGAAGGAGCTCAAGAAGGAGTTTGGAACGCTCGCAGCCTATTTCTGGTCGTTCGAACCCTCGCCGACCGACCGCCCTAGAACGCTGGACAAGGCCACCCTCTTCACCCTCAACAAGACGGACATCTCCACGCGGATCAGCAAGGATCTGAAGAAGCGGGGCTGGTCCTTCGTCGGTCCCACGACCGTCTACGCCTTCATGCAGGCCATGGGCCTCGTGAACGACCACATCGAGGGCTGCCACGCCCGAAAGAAAGTCGAGAAACTCCGAAAGGAATTCAACCGCCCGACCTAAAAGAATTGGAGGGACAAGCTCCCGCGCGTCCCAAAATTCAGAGCCTGGCTCACTGCGCCCATCGTGGCCGCGGCAGCCGCACCTGAAATCGGACAGTCCACCCCGCCCCCCTCTTTCACCCCTTCAGGGCTTTGAAGTGGGATTCGCAGGAGCTCTTCCCTCCAAACCAAACCCAACTGGAGGGACAAGCTCCCGCGCGTCCCTTACTTGAGAGCCTGGCTCAATGCGCCCAGGGTGTCCGCGGCAGCCCGACTGGTTATCGCGACGCCCAACAGATCTTCCTCTTTCACCCCTTCAGGGCTTTGAAGTGGGATTCGCAGGAGCTCTTCCCTCCATTTTTTGGAGACCGCCTCGACGCTTTTCTTCGCCATTCCGCCACTCTATCTTCCAACCGACCTCAGAACACGGCACCCCATGAAGACATTGACCGCGCTTTCGCTGACTTTGATCAGCCTTCTGCTTTTCACCGCCTGCCAATCCAACGACATGACATCGACCGAAGAAGATCCCTACCTCTGGCTGGAGGATGTGACCGGGGAGGAACAACTCGCCTGGGTCCGGAAACTGAATTCCGAAAGCACGGGAGAACTGGAAGCCTCACCGCTCTTCAAGGAACTGAAGGACCGCTTCCGTACCATCCTGGATTCCAAGGAGAAGATCCCGATGGTCACCCGCCGTGGAGACTACCTCTACAACTTCTGGCAGGACGACCTGAACCCGAAGGGACTGATCCGCAGGACCACCATGGAGGAGTATCGCAAGGAGCAACCTCTATGGGATCTCGTCCTCGACATCGATGCACTCGCCCGGAAGGAGAATGAGAACTGGGTCTACAAGGGTCACGTGGCGCTCGAGCCCGACTACAAACGCACCCTGCTGAAGCTTTCAAGAGGTGGTGCGGATGCCACCGTGGTCAGGGAATTTGATCTGGAGAAGCTGGAGTTTGTCGAAGGCGGATTCGTCCTTCCCGAAGCCAAGACCTCGGTGGACTGGAAGGACAAGGACACACTCTATGTCAGTTCCAATTTCGGAGAAGGCACCCTCACCGAATCCGGTTACCCAAGGACCGTCAAGGAATGGAAGCGGGGAACGCCAATCGATGAGGCTCCCACCATTTACGAAGGGGAGACCAAGGACGTCTATATCAGCGCCCATGTGGCAAGGGATCACGGCTTCACCTACGAGCTCATCAATCGCGCCATCACCTTCTGGACCAGTGAGGTCTTCCTGCGTCGCGACGGCAAACTCATCCCCATCGAGAAACCGATCGATGCCGAGGTCGACACCTTCAAGGACCAGATCCTCCTGACGCTACGCTCCGACTGGGAAGTGAAGGGAACGACCTGGCCCGCAGGTGCGCTGCTTGCCACCTCCTTCGAGGACTTCCTCAAGGGCGGACGGAACTTCACGATGATCTTCACCCCCACTCCACGGACCTCCCTGGACAGCATCAATGCCACAAAGAACTGGCTGATCGTCAACGAACTCGACAACGTCAAAAACAAGATCTACCGGTGGCAGATCAAGGATGGTGAATGGCAGCGTGAGACCATGGACGTTCCTGGTCTTGGAACCATCGATGTCTGGGGTGTCCAACCCAACGACACGGACGAATACTGGCTCAGCCTCACAGATTTCCTCACGCCCTCCAGCCTCTATCACGGATCCATTGGCAAGGGGCAACCCACCAAGCTCAAGAGCCAGCCTGACTTCTTCAAAACGGAAGGCCTCCACATCGAGCAGTTTGAAGCCACTTCCAAGGACGGTACCAAGGTGCCCTACTTCCAGGTGAGCCGGAAGGACCTGAAGCTCGACGGTTCCAACCCGACCCAGCTCTACGGATACGGTGGATTCGAGATTTCCCTGCTCTCCCGCTATCTCGCCACCTCCGGTGTCGGATGGATGGAACGCGGTGGGGTCTATGTCCTTGCCAACATCCGGGGCGGAGGTGAGTTCGGACCTCGCTGGCACCAGGCCGCCCTCAAGGAGAACCGGCAGAAGGCCTACGATGACTTCATCGCCATCGCCGAGGATCTCATCGCCCGCAAGGTGACTTCACCCGACCACCTTGGCATCCGGGGTGGATCAAACGGCGGACTCCTGATGGGCAACATGCTTGTGCAGCGTCCGGACCTCTTCAAGGCCATCGTCTGCCAGGTTCCCCTGCTCGACATGAAGCGCTACGACAAGCTCCTCGCCGGTGCCAGCTGGGTGGGCGAATACGGCGATCCCGACAATCCGGAAGAGTGGGCCTTCCTGAAGAACTACTCTCCCTACCAGCTCGTCCGCAAGGACGTGGACTATCCGCGAACCCTCTTCACCACCTCCACCCGTGATGATCGTGTCCATCCCGCCCATGCCCGCAAGATGGTGGCCCGGATGAAGGAACAGGGGCATGACATCCTCTACTATGAGAACATCGAGGGAGGCCACGGAGGCGCCGCCAACAACGAACAACGCGCCTTCATGGAAGCCCTCGCTTATACCTTTCTCTGGAATGAGTTGAAGTAGTCCGGAAACGGACGGGGCATACCCCCAATGCACAATCCCATCCCCGCCATGTAGTATCCTGTCGAAGTGGGAGGGGAATCCGACCCTTGCCCTCTTTCCCTTTGTGACCAAGGTTGGTTTTCACCATAATCATCTTACCCATGGCTTATCGCTGGCTCAGTTTCATCCTGGTCCTGACAGGTTTCCACCTGTTGGCAGAGGTTCAGTTCAACCAGGACATCCGGCCCATCCTGTCGGACAAGTGCTGGCAGTGCCATGGACCGGACTCGGCCACCCGTGAGGCCGGGCTCCGGCTCGACAAGGAGGAGGCCGCCAAGGGGCTGCACGATGGGAAGCATCCCATCAAGGCGGGTGATCCAAGTGGAAGCCTGATCATCGAACGGATCTTCTCCAAGGACGCGGACGACCTCATGCCACCTCCCGACTCAAACAAGTCCCTGACCGCTTCCGAGAAGCAACTGTTGCGGACGTGGATCAAGGAAGGTGCAAAGTGGGAGATCCACTGGGCCTTCCAGCGAGTCGAGAAACCTGAGGTCCCCTCGCTCAGGAAGGATCCCTGGGCACGGAACGAAGTCGACCATTTCATCCTGCAGAAGCAGAAGGCGGCCGGTCTCAAGCCTGCACCCGAGGCCGACAGGGAAACCCTGATCCGCCGTCTTTCCCTCGACCTCACCGGCCTGCCTCCCACCCCAAAGGAGGTCGAGGCCTTTCTCGCTGATTCCTCACCAGAGGCCTATGAGACCGTCGTTGACCGGCTGCTGGCCTCCTCACGTTATGGGGAACGCATGGCATGGCAGTGGCTGGAGGCGGCACGCTATGCGGACACCGATGGCTACCAGAACGACGGCCCCCGCGACATGTGGCGCTGGAGGGACTGGGTGATCGAGGCCTACAACCGAAACATGCCCTTCGATCAGTTCACCATTGAGCAACTGGCCGGCGACCTTCTCCCCAACCCCACCCTCGACCAACGCATCGCCACCGGCTTCAACCGGAACAACCGCTACAACTCCGAGGCCGGCCTGGTGCTGGAGGAGTTCCTGCTTGAGAACGCCGTGGACCGCGTCGACACCACCAGCACCGTATGGATGGGTGTGACCATGGGCTGTGCACGCTGCCACACCCACAAGTATGACCCCTTCACCCAGAACGAGTATTACCAGCTGATCTCCTTCTTCCACAACATCACCGAGTCGGGGCGCGCCATCAAGTTCGGCAACTCCGAACCGTGGATCCCCGCACCCACCCGCGAACAGCAGAAGCAGCTCATGGAACACGAGCAGGAACTGCAACAGGCGGCGATGGAACTGGAGAAGGCACGGGCCGAGGCACTGAAGAACCTTCCTGAATTCAACCTGGCGGACGAGTCCTTCGGATTCCCCATCATCACCAACGGCATGACCCACCGCTTCGACTTCGAGAAGGAGGACAAGCGCGTCAAGGTCGAGAAGGGTCGTCCCGTGTTTCGCGAGGGTCTTTTCGGCAAGGCCGCCACAGTCGGAGGCAACGGCCAGTTCAACCTTGGAAAGATCGCCGCCTTCCCAACCGAGTCACGCTTCAGCATCTCCTTCTGGCTCAAGCCCGAGAAGATGAAGGAGGGTGCCATCCTTTCCCAGGAAGGGGCCGGGACCACCCGCAAGGGAATGGTGGTGGAACTAAGGGAAGGCCACCTTCGGTTTCACATCATCACAAGGTGGATCGCCGGGGTCTCCACCCTTGAAACGATCGAACCGCTCAGGCAGGACGAATGGGTTCACATCGCACTGACCAATGACGGCACCCAGCGCGCCCGTGGCATGGGGATCTACATCAATGGCATCAAGGCGGAGACCGAGGAGATCCTCAACACCAACAGCAACACGACCGGCAAGAAGGCCCCGGCCGACCTGCGCATTGGAGGCAGTCCACACCTGCCCCACTTCAAGGGACAGCTGGATGAACTTCGCCTTTACGAGCGCACGCTGACTCCAGGCGAGATCGGGCAGCTTTCCATCCGCAAGCCCGTCCACAACCTGGTGATGAAGCCGGACAAGCTCAACAAGCAGGAAAAGGATGCCGTCACCACCTGGATGCTCGAACATCGCACCGATCCCAGGGAGTCCGCCCTTGTACGCTACAACGCCAAGCTGGCCGCATTCACAGAGTTCATGGATTCGCTTCCGACCACGATGGTGATGGAGGAAAGTCCAACCAAGCCGGAAACCTTTGTCCGTATTCGCGGTGAGTATCACAACCATGGTGAGAAGGTGACACCGGGCGTGCCAGCCATCTTTCCCCCCCTGGAAAAACAGAAGGATCCAGACCGGCTCGATTTCGCCAAATGGCTCGTATCGCGTGATCA
>CAZKNW010000113.1:0-9951 GCA_964554035.1 uncultured Verrucomicrobiota bacterium | reverse complement strand
ATCCTTCCTCCAGGCATTGTCCCGAAAATGGCTCCGATCTCGACAGGCTTGGGCGAGATCATCTACTACACGGTCGACTACACGTCCGATGCTCCGCACAAGCCGGAAACACGCGACAAGCAGCTCATGGAGCTGAAGACCATCCAGGACTACATGATCAAGCCAATGCTACGAAGTGTGCCTGGAGTCGCGGAAATCAATTCCGCCGGAGGCTACGACATGCAATTCGTCGTGGAGCCGGACCAGGACGCCCTGAGGGACGCGGGACTGACCCTCGGCGACATCGCGGACGTGATATCTCAGAACGTGGCCAATGTCGGAGGTGGCCTTCTTCACCAAGCCCGCGAACAGATCATCATCCGCACGGTGGGACGCATCGAGAACACCAGCCAGATCGCAGCCCTGCCCATCAAGTTTGGTGCTGGAAGGACCCCGATCACGCTTGGGGATGTGGCCAGGATCGAGATCGGGACACGCGTGAGGACCGGTGCCGCTACTCAGGACGGCAGGGAGGCCGTGCTCGGAACGGTCATGATGCTCGTCGGTGAGAACTCACGGATGGTCGCCGAGGCCGTCAAGGAGGCGATCAACGAGATCAACGAGAACAAGCTTCCGGAAGGAGTCCAGATCCAGGTGGTCTACGACCGCTCCCAGGTGGTGGACAGGACCATCGAGACCGTTGAGCACAACCTTGTTGAAGGCGCCGTGCTTGTCGTCGTGGTGCTGCTCCTGATGCTCGGAAACCTCAGGGCCGCCATCATTGTCTCGCTCGCGATTCCCCTCTCCTTCCTGCTGGCGATCTGCGGCATGGTGCAGACCAAGGTGTCCGGCAACCTGATGAGCCTGGGTGCCGTGGACTTTGGACTCATCATTGATGGTGCCGTCGTCATCGTGGAAAACATCGTTCGCAGGCTGACGCTCCGTCAGCATGAACTGGGCAGACCCCTTTCAATCTCTGAACGCAGTCACGTGGTGCTCGCGGCCAGTCGTCAGGTGGCCAATCCCATGGTTTTCGGTGTCCTCATCATCACCATCGTCTATGTCCCCATCCTTGCCCTGAGCGGGGTCGAGGGAAAGATGTTCCAGCCCATGGCCCTCACCGTCATGATGGCACTGGGAGGCGCCCTTGTCCTCTCCGTTACCCTGATGCCCGTCCTCTGTGCAGCCCTTCTCAGAGGAAAGCTCAGTGAGTCCGAGAATTTCTTCGTACGAGGCTGCAAGAGCCTCTATGCCGCCATTCTCAGGAACGCCCTGAAAATGAGGATCCTCGTGGTCATGATAGCGCTTGGCATCTGCGTCTACGCAGCCAGTCTCTTCTCCCAGCTGGGAGCCGAGTTCGTTCCGCATCTGGACGAGGGTTCCTACACGGCCATGGTCTACAAGACCGCCAGCGCCAGCCTCGAGACCTCCCTTGAGATGGAACGCGAAACAGAACGCGTGATCCTGGAGAACGTGCCCGAGGTCACACGGGTCTTCTCGAGAATCGGATCCTCGGAAATCGCCACGGATCCGATGCCGCCCAACGAGAATGATCTCTATATCTTTTACAAGCCCCGCACCGAATGGCGCGAGGAGAACGGAAAAACCATCAGCAAGGAACGGCTCTCGGAGATCATCACCGGTGAGATCCAAAAGCTGGTACCCGGCCAGGACCTCATGTGGGCACAACCCATCGAGATGAAGTTCAATGAAATGCTCGAGGGCATCCGCTCCGACATCGCCGTCAAGATCTTCGGCAACGACTACGATCTCCTTGAGGAGAAGGCCGAGGAGATCATCGAGGTCCTCAAGAAGGTACCCGGCGCCAAGGACGTGGAGTTCGAGAGCAACGGCCGGATTCCAGTCATGGAGGTCCGCCTGGATCGTGAGGCCATGACTCGACTCAACGTTCAGGCGGCCGAGATCAACCGCGTGGTGGCGGCGGCCATGGGTGGCGAAGTGGTCGGCACCCTTCTCGAGGGCAACCGGCAACGGGAGATCGTCGTCCGGCTCGGAAGCCAACAGCGGGACCGCGTGGATCACCTCAAGGGCCTCCAGGTCCACACCCATGATGGCGGACTGGTCCCCCTCGAGAAGGTGGTTCACTTCAAACTCACCCCGCAGGTGGACGCCATCAATCGCGAGCTCAGCCGGCGTCGTGCCGCGGTCATGGTCAACATCGAGGGTCGCGACGTGGAAAGCTTCGTTGAGGAGGCCCAGCGGAGGATCCGCTCCGAGGTGCATCTTCCAGAAGACTACTACATCGACATCGGTGGCCAGTTCGAGAACCTGCAGGCCGCCAGGGAGCGGTTGATGTTCGTGGTCCCCACCGCGCTGGCCTTCATCTTCCTGCTGGTCTTTGCAGCCCTCGGAAGCCTGCGCCAGGCGGCCCTTGTCTACACCGGGATTCCCCTCGCGATGACGGGCGGTGTCTTCGCCCTCGCCCTCCGTGGCCTGCCCTTCAGCATCAGTGCGGCGGTCGGTTTCATTGCCCTGAGCGGTGTGGCCGTGCTGAATGGACTGGTGCTCATCAACTACTTCAACGAACTGCGCGAGGAGGGACAAAGTGTCTACGACGCCGTCTTCTCCGGTGCCCTGACCCGGCTGCGCCCCGTGCTCATGACGGCGATGGTTGCCAGTCTCGGGTTTGTTCCCATGGCCATCGCCACCGGTGCGGGAGCGGAGGTCCAGCGACCTTTGGCGACGGTGGTCATCGGTGGCATCCTCACCTCGACCGCGCTCACTCTCGTCCTCCTGCCCTCCCTTTACCTTTGGGCGGAAAGAAAGCCGGAAGCGCAGCAGGAAACAGCGGCGTGATCCCGAACGATTGCCTTCAAGGGCAACACCAAGCAGAATCAAACCACATCATGAAGCTCCTGATTGTCGAGGATGACCGAAAGCTCGGCCAGTTCATCCGCAACGGACTGGAGGAACAGGCCTACACCGCCGTCTGGGTCGGGGACCTCGCCTCGGCAAGGGAGGCGTTCTACGGTCAGGACTTCGATGTGGTCATTCTCGATGTGGGCTTGCCCGACGGCAACGGGCTGGCGCTGCTCAAGGAGATTCGCTCCGGACAGAGCAGCTGCTCGGTCCTGATCCTCAGCGCGCGAGGTGAGGTCGATGACCGGGTGACAGGCCTCAACCTCGGTGCCGACGACTACCTCAGCAAGCCCTTCAGCTTCGCGGAACTCCTGGCACGGATCCGCTCGCTGACCCGCAGGCAGGACCGTGTGCGGCGCACCGTCCTGGAGTCGGACCGCATCCGCATGGATCTCGTCACCCGTGAGGTGACCATGGACGGAAGACGCGTCGAACTCTCGCAGCGGGAATACGCCCTGCTTGAATACCTTCTCCAGAACGCCGGCCGCGTCCTGACCCGCACCCAGATTGCGGAAAAGATCTGGGACTGCCACTTCGACATGGAGACCAACCTGATCGATGTCTATGTGAGGAAACTCAGGAACAAGCTGCGAAGTGACGACGAAAGCTCCCCCATCCAGACTGTGAGGGGCGTTGGTTACTGCCTGAAATGAAGACCCCGCTCAGTCTGAAGCTCATTGGATTCTATGCGACCGTCGCCACGGTCACGGCATTCGTAACGCTTTGGGTGGGGGAAATGCTGGTGGAACGCCAGTTGACGAAAGCCACGGACCTGATGCTCGACACGGAGTTCTCCGAGATCCAGTTGCTCCTGCTGGATGCGGCTCCCCCCTACAACAGCGAGTCAGTCACCCGTCAGCTTCAGGATCACACACTCATCGATGCCACCATCTTCTATTTCCAGGTCAACGCCCCCGATGGAAAGCCCCTTTTCAAGTCGCGCAACCTGGCGGGTATCTCCCTTCCGGAAGGCGCGGTGGGAACCCATCATGCGGCCCTGCTCGACCTGAGCCTCCACACCCATGGCCCGGAAGGCATGCCCGTCCGGATCGGCCACTACGAACACGAGGGCATACAGGTCACCATTGCGTCCATCCTTGCCGCGCAGAAGGCCGTACAACGCCAGTTTCACCTCACGATGGCGACCGCGGTTCCCATCGTCTTCCTTCTGAGCCTCGCCGTGGGCTACCTGATGTCCCAGGTGATGCTGAAGCCGTTGAGAAACATCCAGAACACCGCCCAGCGGATCGGGGCATCCAATCTCAAGGAGCGGATCCCCGTGCCGGGAAGTGGTGATGAACTGTCCCACCTCGCCACACTGCTCAACCATGCATTCGACCGCATCGAGGCCTCTTTCGAGCAAATCCGCCGCTTCACCTCGGACTGTTCACACGAACTCAAGACCCCGCTTTCCATCGTGCGGCTGCACGCGGAAAGGATCGCTGAGGACGAGCAGGTGCCCGCGCCGCATCGCGAATCACTCCGGGAACTGCTGGGTGAGGTTTCGCGGCTCGAGAAGGTCATCAACCAGCTGTTGATCCTTGCCAGGACCGACTCCGCCACCTTCACCCTCGATGTTCAGGAGATCGACACAGCCGAATACCTCGAACAGTTCCGCGAGGATGCGGAGGCCCTTGCTGAAAGCGAGAACCACCGATTCATTCTAGAACAGAACGATCCCGGACGGGGAAGGTTGGATCCATCATGGATGAGGCAGGTCCTCTTCAACCTGTTGTCCAACGCCATCCGCTACTCGCCCAAGGGTGGAGAAATCCGTCTCAGCAGTTCCCATGACAAGAAGGGATGGCAGTTGATCATGGAAGACGATGGCCCAGGAGTCCCCGAAGAGGAGGCCCGGGACATCTTCAACCGCTTCATCAAGATCCGCAGGACCGATGGCGGCCCAGAAGGCACGGGGCTGGGTCTTGCCGTCTGCAAAAGCATCATCGAACTGCATGGGGGGTGCATCGAGGCCCGGCCGCGCAGGAACGGCAGCCCTTTTGCCATCGCCATCCAGCTACCGGCATCACCCGTCCTTCAATGACTCCATTCACGGAGCCACGCATTGCCTCCACTCCATTTATCCCTTAAACTCCTCCTTACCCATCACTACCATGACGTCACCAAGAATCGAAGGCCTGCTGAACGAGGAAAACGAATCCCTGCACCTGCGCGTTGCAGGGCCCGACCGCCCCAACGTGATTTCCGATGTTACCGGACAACTGGAAAAGCAGCAGCTCTATGTGGACTCCATCACCTTCAACCTGGTGATGCCGTCCCAGGATCAGTTCCAGATGGAGATCCTGGCCAGGGGTGGGATCCAGAACCTGAGACAGGTGAAGTTCATCATGGATTCCGGTAAGTTCTTTGAAGGGGCACCAGCTTCCGACCGCTACAACCGCCCGATCACCTGGGCCACCGCGAACCTGCTCCACATCGCCCTCTACACGCCTGACCAGGAAGGCCTGACCGCCGGGATCTCCAAGGTGGTCGGCAAGGAAAGGACGATTGTGGATGAAAACGTCTGTCCCTACGGAAACTTCGTCCACCTGATCGGCTCCACCCACAATGCCGGCGGCGCGGAAGGGGCCACTCCCTTCTACAGCCTGCGGGCCAACGTGGCCACCGAGTCTCTCCACATCCAGCATGAGATCGTGGAGGACCTCCAGACCTGGGCCAGGGAGCAGAGCATCGATGGGGACATCTGGACGCGCGACCTGAATCACTCGTCCTGAGTTTCATGTGCTGATCGCCTTCAACAAGCCCTACCGGGTCCTCTCCCAGTTCAGCCCCGATGGCTCGAACAACGAGACTCTGGCGAAGTTTGGTTTCCCGAAGGATGTGTATCCCATTGGAAGGCTCGATGCCGACAGCGAGGGCCTGCTCCTCCTGAGCGACGAACCTTCCCTCAACCAGAGACTCCTCCATCCACGCAATGCCCACGACCGGGAGTATTGGGTGCAGGTGGAAAGGATCCCATCCCCTGACGCCCTCAAGCAGCTTTCCGAAGGCGTCACCGTGCAGGGCCGCAAGACCCTTCCCTGTCGATGTGAGATGCTGGATCCCCAGCCGGAGCCCCCCCCGAGGGACCCGCCCATCCGTTTCCGAAAGTCGGTAGCCGACTGCTGGATCTCCATGGAACTGACCGAGGGCAAGAACCGTCAGGTGCGGCGCATGACGGCCTCGGTCGGACACCCCACGCTCCGGCTTCTCCGTGTCAGGATCGGGAGGTATGAGCTCCGAGATCTGAAACCCGGTGATTGGGAGGAACTGAACGAAGCCAAACGCCGCCTTGTACTGGGTGATTGATTCGGCTAGCGCCTGCTCTGGAAGGCATCCGAGTTCAAAAGCACCCGCGCCAGTGAGAACAGGACATCCTGCCTTCCCTCTCCAGCGGTCTCTGATTTCTGAACCATCCTTTCAAGAACCTGGAACTCCTCCTGCTTGAGCACGCGACCAAGGATCCGGAAGGCCATCTGCTGAATCGCTCTTTGCACATCGTCATCGGCAAATTCCTCGGCCAGGGCCTCCGCAGCATCCACCATCTGCTCCTCATTGAGGAGGGCCAGTGCTGACAGCGGCGTGTTGGATCGATCACGTCGGACCTGACAGACCTCACGACTTGGGGCATCCATGACCTTGAGGAAAGGATGCAGGAAAGTCCGCTGCCAATGGATGTAGACGCTTCTGCGAAACCGTTCATCTCCCTTGGTCTGGATGTATTTGCGCTCTGGAAATCCGAGATCATTCCAGTAGCCATCCGGTTGTTCGGGGAAGATGCTGGGCCCACCAGATCCTTCCTGGAGAAGGCCGGCCGCCAACAACGCACTGTCCCTCAGGAACTCGGGCTCGAATCTTCTCCCGACCTGTCCCAGCCGATAGCTCTCTGAAGTAAGGACCAGTCGGATGACGTGCTTCACATTCCACCCACTCGACCGGAACTCCCACGCCAGGAAATCGATGAGTGCGGCCCGGTTGGGCGCACCTCCTTGTTTACCAAAATCCCCCGTGTCCGGAACAAGCCTTTCCTCCATGAACAATTCCCAGAGCCGCCCAACGAAGACACGCGCCACAAGGGCACTTCCCCCATCAAACATCCAGTCGGCCAGATCCAGACGTGTCATCGGTTTGCCAACAGAAGCCCCGAACACTTTCGGGATCCCCGGCGTCATCACGGCGCCGGATCGATCCATCCAGTCACCCCGCGAGAGCACCCTGACCTCACGCGGTTCGATCGACCTGGTATAGACCGTCTTGGGGCAGGATGCCTCAATCTCGTTCTTCCGGATCCTCATCCGGTCGATCCGCCTTCGCACCGCAGCCAACTGGTAACTGGTTTCCTCGTAATAGGCGGCCACCCTCTCCTGTTCATCCGGGCTTCGTTGCGAAGGCTTCAACCTGAGGAGAAGCTGGATGTCCTCGCCGGCTTCAGGAAGGTCCACCTGTGTGATGAGTTCCTTGAAACGTGCCACCTGCCCGGGCAGCGCCTCGTTGATCCTCTCGAGTTCCAGCCTCTGGCCCTCGGTCGGAACAAGCATCACGGGAGGCCTGTCATCCATCTCCTTGTAGCACCCGGGTTCGTCGATGTCGGCGAAGATGGCGGCGAAGGAATAGAAATCCTCCTGGGTCAGGTCCTCATTGAAATGGTCATGGCACTCGGCACATTCCAAGGTCAGCCCAAGCCACACCGTAGACACATTGCGCACACGGTCGGCCCTGTATTTCACCAGGTATTCCCCATCCTGTGCGCCCTCTTCCTCCGTGGTGAGGTTCAAGCGATTGTAGGCCGTGGCGACAAGGGATTCGATGGTCGGATTCTCAAGCAGGTCACCCGCAAGCTGTTCACGGGTGAATTGATCGAAGGGCATGTCCTCGTTGAAGGCGTTGATCACCCAGGACCGGTAGGGGGCTATCGGAAAGGGACGATCCGCATGGTAGCCATGGGTGTCCGCAAAGCGAACCAGGTCGAACCAGTAGGTGGCCATGCGTTCACCGAACCTGGGGGAGGCCATCAACTCATCCAGGAACGCATTCCATTCAAAAGGCGATGCGGCCGAAGCCTTCGACTGGACCCGCCAGTCAAAGACACCATTGAGATCCATCTGCATACGGCGCATCAGGACGTGGGGATGCTGAAGATGGGCGGACCTTCTTCCCCCGGACATCATGTAGCGGTCCACCGGGTGGTTGTAGCCCTCAACCTCCGGTGGCTCCGGCTTTTCCAGCTCCCTGAAGGCCCAGTGACCTTCCTCACCCCGTGCAACCAGGGCAATGAGGCCAAGTCCGAGGATCGGCCCCAGCTGACCGATCCTACTCATAGAGAAGATACTTTTTCCGTCGCTTGAGATACTCCCTCTGTGCCTTCTTCCATGTCTTCCGGATATCTGAAATCGGCCTGCCTGCCTTGACCGCCTCGAAGGTGTCAGGATGAAAAAGCAGTCTCTGGAATCGATCGATCTTGTAGTCGTCCGGATACATCCGGTGAAGGGTCCCGGCAAGGGCCAGACCGATGCTCACCACGTCCGCCTTTTCCCGGTCGATGATGAGGATGTTCACGCCTCCACAGGTCTCTCCTTCAAACTTGCTGGCATCCGGCGTGAAGCGGGTCGGAACAAACCGCACCCCCTCCAGCCCCAGTTCATTCAGGGCCCTGGCGAAGGGCACATCCTCCACATAGGGCGCTCCGACGAGCTCGAATGGAGCGTCGGTTCCCCGCCCCACCGAGACGTTGGTGAATTCGATCAGTCCCACGCCGGGATAAAGCACTGCCTCCTCGAGGCTCCGCATGTTCGGTGAAGGATTGGTCCAGGGAAGTCCCGTCTCATCAAACCACATGTCCCTCTTCCACCCCTCCACCTTGATGACATGGAGATCCACCGGAATCCCTTTCTCCTCCCGGAACATCATCGCGAGCTCCCCGACGGTCATGCCGTGACGGACCGTCACATCATGCCAGCCGACAAAGTCCATCTTGCCCTCCAGCACCGGACCGTCGACCCTGGTGCCGGTGATGGGATTGACCCGGTCCAGGACGTAGAAGGGGATCCCGCTTTCCGCGGCCGCCTCCATGCATTCCTTCATGGTTCCCACATAGGTGTAGAAGCGACAACCGATGTCCTGGATGTCGAAGACGAGCAGATCCACATTCAGAAGCTGTTCACGAAGGGGTTTTCGCGTCTTTCCGTAGAGGCTGTAGACCGGGAGCCCGGTCTTTTCATCCACTCCATCCCCAATCTTCTCGTCCTTGTCTCCCCGGATCCCGTGCTCGGGACTGAAAAGGGCGGTCAGTGATACGGTGGGGTGTCCATGGAGCAGATCAATCGTACTGCTGCGATCACGGTCATGGCCGGTATGGTTGGTGATGAGACCGACCCTTTTGGAATGGAAGGGTGGAAAGCCGTCGCGGACCAGGACATCCACACCGTTCAGGACCTCACCTACCGACGTCGAGACGACGAGCAGGCAGGCACACAGCTGTAGAATCAGGCGATGGGGAAAAGACATCTGCGGAGCAGTATGCGATGCGGGTCCCGAAAACGGGAGCAGATTCCATCCCCCAAAAAAGCCTAGCCGCTGGGGAAGAGCTCCCCTATTTTCCGCGCTTTGCCCCGCCAGCTTCAGCGGCTGACGGTCAACTTCAGGAAATCGAAAACAAGCCAATGTCCGAAAGTTATATTCAGAATCTCTTCGCCGAGCGCATCGGCGGCAAGATGTATGGGAAGTCCACCGCGATCTACAAGTTTGCCAAGATCAAGATGGCCAAGCAGGAGGCCCTCGCCGCCAACCCCGGTGGCGAAATCATCGACATGGGTGTCGGTGAGCCCGATGAGATGGCCTTCCCCGAGGTGATCGACAAGTTGCACGAGGAGGCGAAGAATCCCTCCAACAGGGGTTATGCCGACAACGGTGATGGTGCCCTCAAGGAAGCCGCGGCCCGCTACATGAAGAATGTCTGCGGCGTGGACGGCATCGACCCCAAGACCGAGGTGCTTCATTCCATCGGAAGCAAGGCCGCTGTTTCGATTCTCCCCGGCGTCTTCATCAATCCGGGCGACTACGATCTGCCCGTGGCGCGCCTCGGGCGTGCGGTGC
>CAZKNW010000112.1:0-9967 GCA_964554035.1 uncultured Verrucomicrobiota bacterium | reverse complement strand
GCACCGAGATGGTGGTGCAGATTGCGCCCAGCATGGCGACCACGATGTTGGATGCACTGCCTTATCTTATCGATTATCCCTATGGATGCACCGAGCAGACCCTGAGCCGCTTTCTGCCTGCGGCGGTCGTTGCCAAGACCCTGAAGGACATGGGGCTCAATGAGGCTGCCCTGATGGACCGCACCTTTGGCGGGATGAGCAAGACCGGACGGGCGAGAGCGAAGAAAGGAGCTGGGCTGGAGAAGCTGACCGAGGTCACAGCAAAGAGCCTGGATCGACTCTATGATTTCCAGCAGAGCGATGGCGGTTGGGCCTGGTGGAAGGAAGGGCAGGCGGATCCCTACATGACGGCTTACGTTGTCTGGGGACTTTCTCTTGCAAAGCAGGCTGGTGTGGATGTCCGGGACGACGTCCTGGAACGTGGCGAGAACTGGCTGGATCGGCGTTTGGTTCAGGCCGAAAACCAACAGGACATGCAGGCATGGATGCTGCATGCCCTCGCTGTCCGGCGGACTGTGAACAAGGAGAAGGTGGCTTCCGAATATTACACCAAGGCCTTCGACCGGCTCTGGAAGGAACGTGACCAACTCAATGCCTACACCCGTGCCTTGTTCCTCCTTGCGGCTCACCTCGAAGGCAGGAAGAACGAGGCAGGCATCCTTCTTCGTAATCTGGAGAACGGGGTGATTCGCGATGACCGTCCCGATCAATCCGTGCTCCTGGAGGACATCAATGGGCGTCAGTCCGACAAGACGATCCAAGCGACAGCCCACTGGGGTAATGATGGTCTGTTCCATCGCTGGTCGGATGGCGGAGTCGAGGCAACGGCCTGGGCCTTGAGGGCGATTCTGGCCGTGGATCCGAAGCACGAGTTGGTGGCACCGGTATCCAACTGGCTCGTCAAGAACCGCCGCGGTGCCCAATGGAACAACACACGTGACACGGCGATGGTCGTGCTGGCCCTGAACGATTACCTCCAGAAGACGGGAGAAGCGGCCTCCAGCATCGATCTCACGGTCCAGCTGAACGGGGAGGAATTGACGCGGAAGAAGCTTACTCCGGAGCAGGCCCTGATGGAACCGATCCGCATCGAGATCCCAACCGACAAAATCAAGGATGGGAAGAATCGGGTGAAGATCGTCCGCAATTCAGGAAAGGGCCCGATCTATTTCGCGGTCGAGTCCACCTTCTTCAGCCTTGAGGAGCCGATTCCCGCGGGGGGCAATGAGGTCTTCGTCAAGCGAAGCTACGAGCGGATCACCCATCAGCCGACGCTCCTCAAGGGGCTGGTCGAAAAGGTCCTTCCCCTCGAGGACGGGGACAAGGTGATCAGTGGTGACCGCATCAAGGTGACGCTCACCATCGAGTCCAAGAACCACTATGAGTACCTACTTTTCGAAGATCTCAAGCCTGCCGGCTTCGAGAGTGTTGAGCTTCAAAGCGGTGGGGGATTGAGGCTCAGGGGCATTGATGAGCCGGGTGTGGATCGACTTCTGCCCCCGGGCTTCCGGGGAGGGAGTCATGTCCATCGCGAGCTGCGTGACAGCAAGGTGGCGCTCTTTGTGGATCGACTGCCTGAGGGATTCTGGCAGATTCAATATGAATTCCGGGCCGAGACACCGGGTCAATTTCATGCACTACCCGTGATGGCGGAAGCCATGTATGTCCCGGAGATCCGGGCCAACAGCCGTGAATTTCGAGTCCAAGTCCAACCTGATCCAAAGTCATGAAGACACGCCCCATCCTCCTCTCCGTCCTCGCCGCCGTGACCCTGGTCTTCGCAAACCAGGACATCCAGTCGGCTTCGCCCACCGTGACTCCTGAAATGGAGATCCGCGCGTTGAAGCGGCAGGTCAGCTCCCTAGAAGCCAAGCTGGCCGCCATGGAGGCCAGGCTCAAGAAGCTGGAGGCCAGACCCACTACCTCCGTCATCACCCCGGGAGTGGGAACCTTGTTCTCTCCCAATGTCCTGCCACAGGTGACGATCCAGCCTCCGGTGATTCACACCCCAGGTGCCGGCCAGCACCCCCGCACGGTCAACGGCCAGACCTTCTACTCCTATCCGCTGACCAGATAGACAAGCGGTGTCCCCTGACCTACCTTGATTGCATGACCAAGGAGCAGGTGATCGAAGCCAATTGCGAGCTTCGGAAGGCAGAGAAGCTCATTAATCATGTTTCCAATGAGCTTTTTGAGAGAGACCTGATAAATGACTTTATGGAAGGTGAGAACCTTCCTGAAGACCTTCGAATCGAATATCTGTCAGCCCGAGTTCTCTTGGAAAGCGCGGTGGCGAAAAATCCTCTGCTTTCTGACGCCTACAACCTATTGGCCAATTCCTATTGGGAGATCGAAAATGATCTCGAACGGACACTTTTCTTCCAGGGGAAAGCTCTGGATCTGGACCCTGAGAACGAAACCCTTATCCACTCAAGGACCCTGGTGTTGATGGACCTTGGTCGCCTTGATGAAGCAGAACGTGAAGTCGAAAGGCTGAAAGAGAAGGGGTTTGAAATTGGAGATGATCTTGCAAACCGGTTGGCCCGGTTGAAACTGGGAAGGGAAATGGACCGGAGGAGGGAGAGTGGATCCCGATTGGATGCTTGTGAAGGTGACGTAGATTCTGATGCTAACACGGGTGAACCAGTGGTTCCGAAGACCTATGAGGAATGGCTTTCACTGACAGAGGAGGAACGTGAGTTGTTGAAATCCAGGTGGGACGCCTACGAAGGGCAAAGTATCGGATTCCCTCATACGGCGGGAGGTCGTTTGGCGATCTCTTCCCCAATCCCGGTTCTGGAAGTTCGCGTCGGTACCTATCACGGAGGAGAGTATGTGATTCATGCCTATGTCGCAGATGATGCTCTCCCATCGCTTCCTGGCAAGTTGGAGCAGTCCTTTGAAGGATTCAGGGTGATCTGGCTTCCGAAGACCAATATGTAGCCAAATACATGAACCAGGGTTTGCTTGGGTCCTGTCTGGGCCCTTCTCTGTTCCCTCCATTTGCTCCTGTTCGAAATCCAGACCAGCCATTGACAACTGGCATCTTAAAGCGCGACATTTCGCTTATTCCGTTATGTCAGAGGCGATTAACTTTGATTGTCCGAACTGTGGCCAGAACATTGATGCTGAGCCGGAAATGGCAGGACTGGAGTTTCCATGTCCTTCCTGTGAGGAAACCCTGACCATCCCAGGTGAGCCTCTGGAGGCGTCGGAAGCCCCGGAAGGGGAAGAATCCGCCCCGGCATCCCCGGCCGTAACCACCCTCAAGAAGAAGTGTGCCTCCTGTGGTCATTTCTCCGAATCGGATGCGGTGATCTGCATTGAATGTGGTTACCGGTTCAATTCGCCTGATGGGAATGGAGGGAGGGATGACAACATGACGGATACCGCGGAGGAGTATCTGGAGAAGAACTCGTTCCTTCTGACCCGGGATGGCTGGTTTGATGTTCCGGAGGGCTCGGATGATGAGCAGCAGGTGGAGTTTCTCTCGGCGCTCAACAATGGCAGGGAAATGGGCGCGGAGCTTCGGCAGCAGTTCAAGACCATTCAGCCCCTGGTGGATCAGGAGTTCGACCCACTGGATTCCGTCCTCAAGGACTACTACAGCCTGGCCATACTCTTCAACCGCGACGCATTGGGGGAAGAGGTCGCCAAGGAGTTGCTGATGATTTTCCTGCACCGGATCAAGCCTGACACGCTGATGCAGAAGGGAGGGGTGCATGCCGGGCTGATGGTGGGATTCCAGAATCTCGCCGCCGTGGTGGTCCGTGGACCCAATGCCCGTGACATGGAGCATGTCGCCAGGCAGTTCGGTCCCGGACTGGAGGCGGACTATCTTCTTCCACACAACCTTCGCTTCCTGCGTGCCGATAAGGAGGATGGCAACCTGATCCAGAGGACCTTCTCCGTCGCGCATGAGGTAACCCTTTCCGGAGGGGTTGTCATTCCGGTCAATCAATCCGTCGCCTCGAAACGACTGGAGGAGGACGATCTGCGGTCCACGGGTTGGCAACTCGGGATGTAGGGGCCTAACAGCCCGTTCAAGAACTCCCGGCTCGCTGTTGCGTCAAAAAGGTGTTCAAGGGAAGGCGCGATGAGGGAGTAACCCTTACGGGCTGAGGATCTTTGAAATGAGGGCTGCGTCAATCGTCGGTCAAAGACCGCAGAGGGTATTCGCCCTCCTCTCTCCTTGCCCTCATCCCCAATCTCTCTCAGCAGCGAGTCGGGAGTTCTTGAACGGGCTGTTGAAGGGGTAAATCGCTCAAGGATCCGCGTGAGGCTGCCGATGCCATTCGGTAGTCGAACAAACGGATCATGAGCGAAGTTTCCGAGAAACTTGAAGAAGCCATCAGTACGGTGGATAAAATTACCATGGAGCTGGTCTTTGCCGCTCCAGGGAATGACAACGGCCTGCTGCCGATCAACTGTCTTGCCGCCGACCTCGGTGAGTTTGTCGAGGACCTGAAACTTCCATCCGACCTTTCCGCGGCCCTGGCCGAGGGCGAGGCCCTTGTCGGAGAGGTGTTTGATGGCGCCGGCGTCTTCACCGAGGAAACGATCGGGAAGCTCAATGGCTGGGCCACTTGGCTGAAGGAGGCCCTGGAGGCGCACCGGGATGGCAGGGGCGTTCCCGCAAGGGCGGTTCCTGAGGCGGTCGAGGCAGGAAGCGAGGAGCCGGAGATGGATCTTCCCATGGCTGAAGATGCAGGGGCCGATACCGAGGAACCCTCCCTGACCCTGGATATTGAGTCCGACGGAGAACTTCTGGTCGAGTTCATCAATGAATCGGTAGAGCACCTGCAGAACATCGAACTGGGCGTGCTGACACTGGAGGAGACCCCGGACGACGAAGACACCCTGAACTCCATTTTTCGTGCCTTCCACACCTTCAAGGGTGGCGCCGGATTCCTGAATCTGGCCCCCATCAAGGAATTGGCCCATGAGCTGGAGTCCCTTTTGGACCTGGCAAGGCAGGGCAAGCTTCACATCGAGGGCACCGTGATCAACCTGATCCTTGAGGGTGGCGATGCCTTGAAGAAGTTCACGGGAAAGATCAGCGCCCAGTTGAACGGAGAAGACCAAGGGGCGCCCATCGTCATTCCAACGCTGGAACTCCTCAAGGGGATCCGCTGCGTCCTGGCCAATCCCGGCAGTCCCGGAGCATGTGGTCTTTCGGGTGGTGGCAGTGCTTCGGATGTCGGAGAATTTGCCGAGGCGTCCGCTTCCGATGAGGAACCGGTTGCAGGGACTCCGGAACCTGAGAAGGCGAAAAAGTCTGCCGGTGCTTCCCCGCAGAAGGCCGCGGCCTCCGTCAAGGTGGATACCGACAAGCTGGATGCCCTCGTGGATCTCGTCGGCGAGGTGGTGATCGCCCAGTCTCTCGTGACCCTGGATCCGTCCATCACCCAGCTGAAGAGCGAGAACATCACCCGGAACATGGGGCAGCTTCGTCGGATCACCAAGGAACTGCAGCGGGTCGCGATGAGCATGCGCATGGTTCCGATCAGCGGCTGCTTCATGAAGATGAAGCGGCTGGTCAGGGATGTTGCCTCGAAGACCGGCAAGCAGGTGGAATTTGAAGTCGAGGGTGAGGAAACCGAACTGGATCGCAACATTGTGGAGGCCATCGGGGATCCACTCGTCCACATGGTACGCAACTCCGTGGATCATGGCATTGAAAAGCCGGAGGCGAGAAAGTCTGCCGGCAAGCCCACCAGGGGAACCCTCAAGCTCAGTGCCTACCACCAGGGCGGCAACATTGTCATTGCCATCAAGGATGATGGAGCCGGCATCAACAGGGAACGGATTCTCCAGAAGGCCATCGAACGTGGGATTGTGGCTCCAGATGTCCAGCTTTCCGACAAGGAGATCTACGAACTGATCTTCGCACCAGGCTTCTCCACCGCCGAGGCGGTCACCGAGTTTTCCGGAAGGGGAGTCGGCATGGATGTTGTCCGGCGGAACATCTCCAAACTGCGTGGCAAGATCGAAGTCCAGTCCGAACTTGGCAAGGGATCCACCTTCTTCATCTACCTTCCCCTGACCTTGGCCATCATCGATGGACTGATCGTCAGCGTTGGGGATCGCCGATACATCCTGCCGACCCTGAGCGTCCGGGAATCCTTCAAGCCCACGCCCGAGATGTTCTGCACGGTGCAGGGCAAGGGAGAGATGATCGATGTCCGCGGCCGACTTATTCCGATGCTCCGGCTTTATGAGTATTTCAACCACGAGCCCGACACCCGGGAAGCGACGGATGGCATCGTGGTCGTGGTCGAGTCGGGCCATGACGCACGCTGTGTCCTGGTGGATCGCCTGCTCGGGAAGCAGGAGGTCGTGATCAAGAGCCTGGGCGAGGCCTTCAAGTCCAACCGTGGATTGGCGGGTGCCGCCATCCTGGGCGATGGACAAGTGGGACTGATCCTCGATGTGAATTCCCTGGTCCGGCTCCATGAAACGGCGGGGATCGAGCAGCCGGCAGCCTAGGTTTTTGCAAACCCATTCAAACCAGCCGAGTAAGCATGAGCAGCAACGAAGAGAACCGAATTGAGGATGGGGACGCGACCCAGAGTGGGGACCGTCATGTCAAGTACCTGACCTTTGTGGTGGGTAAGGAAAGCTTTGGTGTCCCGGTGATGAAGGTCAGGGAAATCGTCCGGGTCCTGAACATCACCCCGGTTCCCAACAGTCCCACCTATGTGAAGGGGGTCGTCAACCTGCGCGGAAAGATCATCCCCATCCTCGACCTGAGGATCAAGCTGGAGATGGGCGAGGGTGTGATCGACAAGAGATCCTGCATTGTTGTCGTGCAGCTTGAGCTGGAGGGCGGCGAGACAGGTCTGATGGGCCTGATCGTGGATGGTATGGAAGAAGTGGTGACACTGGATCTCAAAGAGGTGGAAAAGGCGCCGGATTTCGGGACAAGGCTTTCCACAGACTACATCACCGGCGTCTGCAAGGTGAAGGGCAAGGTCAAGACCCTGCTGGATATCGATCGCACCGTCGGGATGGATGTGTTGTCCCAAGGTGTTGCGGCATAGGGAAGAAGTCATGGCGCCCGAGAAGCGAATCTCCATTCTGATTGCTGGGGCGATCCTGGCTCCGGTTGTTACCGGAATGCTTCTTGGTGAGGCCTCGGTCGGGCAGCTTTTCGCAATGCTTGCCGGTGCCGTGCCAGCTTTCCTGCTATTTCAACATCGCGTCCTGCGACGCTGGCTTTCCGTCATCCAGGCTTCACGAGGCACAACGGAAACCGCATTGAGTCAGCTTCGCGGCAAGGGCGTTGGCCTGGCTGGGGTGTGCCAGGAACTGACTTCGGATGCGGATCGCAATGTGGCGACAATCTCCTCGGTTTGTGTTGCCATGGAGAAGGCCGAGCACCTCTCGAAATCCAATGAGGTAGGAGCCTCCGAGGCCAATGACTGCGCATCGGATACCCGTGAGGCGACGCGAAAGGCGTGCGGATCTGTGGGCCAGATGCAGGGTTCGCTGGGACAGGTGCGACGGTCGGGGAGCTCCAGTCCTCCAGTGCCAAGGTGGCGGTCATCATCAAGACGATCGACCAGATCGCCTTCCAGACCAACATTCTAGCGCTCAACGCCGCCGTGGAAGCGGCGAGGGCAGGGGAGGCCGGTGCCGGGTTTGCCGTCGTGGCGGACGAGGTGCGCGCCCTTGCCGAGCAGAGTGCCCGGGCGGCTGAGGAAACGTCCGATCGGCTTTCCTCCGCGATCTCGAAAAGTGAGGCCAGCATCAATGCCAGCAGCCGGCTTTCTGAAAGTCTATCCAACCTTGAGCACGACTCGGCCTCCATTGCTGAAATCCTTGAATCCATCGAAACACGGAGCGACGAGGTTGCGAATCACGTGTCCGAGATCTCAAAGGCTTCCTCGAAGCAGAGAAGCAGTCTCGAGGAGGTTGTCGAGTCGCTGATCCTGTTGAGCCAGGCGGCCGGTGGACATGCCGCCAAAGGCAGGGAGGCCGAGCGATTGTCTCAGGAATTGCTGGTGGTGGAGGAGGCCCTGTTAGGGGGCATCAAGCCAGTGCTCGACCTGGTTGCAGCAGGACACCCTCCCGGGCAGGTCTCTCCAAGACAATCTCATGGGGCACCCTTGGCTCCTCTTGCTGACCATGACCGACCTGAGCTGGATCTGCCGGTGACGGATGAGGATCAGGTCCTCGGTTTTGGCGATACAGAATTCTTTTTTTCAGAAAACAGATCCGGAAAAGCAAAGGTAGAACATGAGCTATTGTAGCAAATTGAGGTTGGAGAATCGTTTGCTGGTCAGCTTGACCCTCCTGGGGATGGTTCCCCTGCTGATTACCCTTGTGGTCAGTCTGACCGGGGTTTCCAGTTCCCTGGAGGAAGGCACCAAATCAGGGCTTGAGGAGCTCCGCGCCGTCAAGAAGGCGGTGGTGGAGGAATATTTCGAGGACATTCGGAAACAGGTGGTAACCCAGGCGGAGAGCACCATGACCGTGGAGGCCCTTTCCCAGTTCCGTGTGGCCTTTCCGGAGTATGGTACGCAGGCGGGCTTGTCTGAGTCCGAGACGAGCACCCTCAAGGCCGAGGTTGCGTTGTACTACCGAAATGAGTTCCTGTCCGAATATGAGCGCCAGTGTGACAGCAAGGTTCCGGTTGAATACCAGTACTCGAACCTGCCTCGCGAAACGCTGGTTCTTCAAAAGGCCTACATCTCATCCAATCCTCATCCCCTCGGTTCGAAGGAATCGCTGGACAGGGCATCGGATGATACTTCCTACAACCTTGTTCATGAGCGCTTTCATCCCATCTTTCGCTCCTTTCTCCAGAATTTCGGATACTATGACATCTTCCTGGTGGATGCGGAAACGGGCAACATCGTCTATTCGGTCTTCAAGGAGCTGGATTTCGGGACTTCCCTGAAGAATGGACCCTACTCCGGTAGTCACTTTGGGGAGGCGTTCAAGGAGGCTCTCAAGGTTGGGAAGGGAGAGGTCGTCCTGAAGGATTTCGCGAACTATCGGCCCAGCTACGATGCACCGGCCAGTTTCATTGCGAGTCCCATCTACAAGGATGATGCCGTCCTGGGTGTCCTGATCTTTCAGATGCCCATTGGTCGCCTGGACCAGATGATCGCGAAAGGGGTGGATCCAGATTCGACCACCGACATCTACTTCCTGGGTGAAGATGGCAGGTTCCGCTCCGACTCACTGATTTCGCCCGAGCACAACGTCGTGGATTCCTTCAGGTCCCGGGATATCGGATTGGTTCGGACGGAGGGCTCTGAGGCAGGCCTTGCTGGAGAGACCGGGGTTCAGGTGGGATTGAATTACCTGGGTGACAAGGTGGTTTCCGCCTATTCCCCGGTGGAACTCCCGGGTGGACTCAGGTGGACCCTTCTTTGGGAAACGGGGCTATCATGAATCCACGATCGCGGCCCGGGCCATCACGATCAAGCTGGCGACGGTGGGATTGCTCGGCATCCTCGCACTTGCCGGATTGTCATGGAAATTTGGTCGCTCCATTTCGCTTCCCATCTCGGTCGTGGCAGAGCGGCTTCGCAGGGGTGCGAGGGTCACGGCGGAAACCACAAGTGAGTTGTCCAACAAGAGTGCGCTGCTTGCTGAGGCGGCCTCGAACCAGGCTGCCTCGATTGAGGAGACCAGTGCCTCCCTCGAGGAGACCTCCAGCATGACCCGACAGAACGCGGATAATGCCTCGGTGGCAAAAGGGCTTGCCGGCGATACCCGTGGTGCGGCGGAGGAAGGCGGAAGAAGATGCCAGCCAATTGGTTGGTCTGGTTGGTCTGGTTGGTCTGGTTGGTCTGGTTGGTCTGGTTGGTCTGGTCTGGTTGGTCTGGTTGGTCTGGTTGGTCTGGTTGGTCTGGTTGGTCTACAAATTGACGGATCAGGTTTGAAACTGTGATCTCAGCGCAGATCTCGCGCTACCCACTTTCGGCCTGTCCCACTTTTGGCCTGTTGGTAA
>CAZKNW010000111.1:0-9970 GCA_964554035.1 uncultured Verrucomicrobiota bacterium | reverse complement strand
AGAGCGAGAGGAAGGCACCTTCTTTTTCTGAATGGCATGATTGGAAAACTAGTCATCCTGCCATTGAGTCACAATCAAAACAGGAGGTCCGCGACGTTTCCTACTCGGCACTGATCCCGAAGATCACCACGAAGGCGAGAGCAAGAATCAGCACTCCGAATCGAAGTCGTTGAACGGCGCACGTTCCTCCCTTTTCACATTTCCCAACCGTCATCCAGGCGTTGATGCCCTGAAGCAGGTAGTAGAGGGCGAAGGCACGCGAGGCGATACTGATGATCTCGAAGACGTTTGCCACCCAGACCAGGACGATCGCCAAACCGGTGATGAGCAGGTAGCTCCTTCCCGCAGTCAGCTTCCCCTTGGTTTCTTCAGACAACAGCCCTCCACAGCCTACCGTATCCGCAACCGCCGCACTGAACTGGCTCATGACCGCAGCCACGATCAACATGTAGGGAAGCAGCGGAGAGACCATGCCGGCCAGCTCGATGATCGCCGTTTCATCAGGCTCCGGATTCTGCATGTGTGCCAGGAGAGGCAGCGCGAGAATGACGAAGGCCACATAGATCGCTCCGGATAGCACCTGGGCGAGACGCATGGTCCTGTTCCGGGTATCCCGGTCATATTCCTCCCCCAGGTAGCGCGAGGTCTCAAACCCCTGGACCACCAGCAACAGCCCCGCCAGCATCCGCAAGCGCTCCCACCACCCATGCTCCATCGCAGCAGGATTTGATAGGGATTCAAATGGGATGGATCGCAGATCGAACAGCGCCAACCCGATCAAAAGCGCAAAGATGATGGCCAGCTTGATGGTGACGGAGTATTTCTCAAGGTGTTCCAGGACCCTCAACCCGAAACGCACTCCGACAAGACCAATTGAAAGGAGCACAAACGTCGTCAGTCCCTTCTCCAGGAACACCCCTCCTCCGTGACCGGTCTGGTGAAGCAGGAAGGAGGAGAGAAGCCGCAGGTAAAAGGCGATCGAAACCACATAGGCGAGGGACAGGGCAAAGGAGGAAACCCGTTCATTGTAGAGTGTGAAGTGATCCATTTTGCCCGACTGCTGCAACAGCGGTTCCAGATTCCGGATGTTGTAGCGGATGATTCCTCCTATGCCATAGGCAAGCAGCACGATGCCCAGCATCGCGAAGGGGGCCAGTTTCCCCATGATGAGATAGACCAGAGGCGCCACCACAAGAAACCCACTTCCGATAATCGAAGCCAGAGGCGTCACCGTCGCCTGCCATAGGGTGGAGTTCCTCGTATGGGGAAGAAACAGCCAGACCAGGGCAGACACCATGGCCAGAAGGATGATCAGGTCCGTCGTATCAAAAGACATCTCTCGCCCTAGTCTCAGCAACGAGCCGAGTCGTCGCAATAACCTTCTCAATCGCCGCTTCCGGAGAGGTGCGACAGCGGCTATCCGGCAGATTGAAAACAAAAGATTGGTTGGTGGAAAAACGATTCCGGGCTGCAGTCCCATCTGCACCCGGCCAACCTTTTTTCCTTATCGACCCGTTGTTGACGCACGGATGCAGAACGGATTGAAGTGGGACGCCTGCGGCGAGGCATCCCTACCCGGTAGGGGACTCTTGCCAAGAGGACCCACTTCATTCCGCTTGGTCGGCGGGCTGGATTGTCTGAGTGAAGGGAAGCCCACGGTTGTGTTCCGCGCGTGGGCCAAACTTGTTTCCTTATCGACCCGTTGCATAAGCAGGGATGCAGAACGGATTGAAGTGGGACGCCTGCGGCGAGGCGTCCTTACCCAATAGGGGACTTCTGTGCACGTGACCTTTCAGCCCCCTACGCCAAAATCTCCTTCACCACATGGGCTTCCTCGACACCGGTGAGGCGTTGGTCGAGTCCCTGGTACTTGAAGGTGAGCCGCGTGTGGTCGATTCCCATCCGGTTGAGAATGGTGGCGTTGAGGTCGCGGATGTGAACGGGATCCTTGACGATGTTGTAGCAGTAGTCGTCGGTCTTTCCGTATTCGATACCACCCTTCACACCGGCACCCGCCATCCACGTGGTGAAGCAGCGACCATGATGATCACGGCCATGATTGTCAGCGGTCAGGGTTCCCTGCGAATAGATGGTACGCCCAAACTCGCCACCCCAGATCACCAGGGTATCCTCCAGCATGCCACGCTGCTTGAGGTCCTTGACCAGCGCGGCAGAGGCTTGATCGACATCCTCACACTGCCAGCGAAGGTTGCGCGGCAGGTTGTTGTGCTGGTCCCAGCCACGGTGATAGAGCTGGATGAAGCGAACGCCACTCTCTGCAAGACGTCGCGCACGAAGGCAGTTCGCCGCAAAGGTCCCCGGCTTCCTCGCCTCTTCACCATAGAGCTTGAAGGTGGATTCCGGTTCGTCCGAGAAATCGAGGATCTCAGGCGCAGCCATCTGCATGCGGTAGGCCATCTCATACTGGGAAATGCGGGCCTGCGTTTCCGGGTGACCGAACTGGTCGTGGTTCATCCCATTCAGCTTGGCCAGACCATCCAGCATGGTGCGTCGATCCTGACGTGAAATGCCGTCCGGATTGGAAAGATAAAGCACGGGATCACCACTGGAGCGAAGCTTCACACCCTGATGCCTTGCGGGCAGGAAGCCACTTCCCCAGAGGCGCGAATAGAGCGCCTGCAGATTGCCACGACCACGTGAGACCATCACCACGTAGGCGGGCATGTTGCTATTCTCACTGCCAAGGCCATAGCTCAACCAGGCACCCATGCTGGGCTTGCCCGGAACCTGGGTTCCCGTATTGATGAAGGTGATGGCCGGATCGTGGTTGATGGCCTCCGTATGCATCGACTTGATGATGGCGATGTCATCCACGATGGAAGCGGTATGTGGCAGGATCTCGCTGACCCATGCCCCGCTCTGCCCGTGCTTCTTGAAGTCAAACATCGGGGCCACGCAGGGGAAGGACTTCTGACCGCTGGTCATGCCGGTCAGGCGCTGGCCGTTGCGGATGGATTCCGGCAACTCCGTCTTGTGGATGTCCTTCAGCGTCGGCTTGTAGTCAAAGGTATCAATGTGCGACGGGCCTCCCGCCATGAACAGGTAGATCACCCGCTTGGCCTTGGGAATGCCGGTGGGAAAGCCCGGCACATCCGGGTTGTTCATGCCGAGGGCGTCACCCTGGAAGAGTGTGCTCAGTGCGGCGGCACCCATGCCCAGTCCCGAGCGCATGAGGAACTGCCGCCGGTCGAGGGTCTGAAGTTGTTGTTTGATGGGATCCATGTTTTTTAGGCGGTGTTGGAATCAGCCCCGGGTCAGGACTTCATCCAGATTGAGAATCATGTTGGCCAGGACCGTCCATGCGGCCAGTTCGGCTGGCTGGATGGCGCCGTTCGCCGGCACCTCTCCGATCTCAAGGAAGGACTCAACGGCCTTGGCATCGGACTCGAATGCACTCAACTGCCGGGCAAAGACCTCACGGCAGACCCGGACCTCATCCGCTTTCACGCCACGCGCCGTGCACAGGCGGAAGAGATGATCCACCCGTTCCTCGAAGGTTTGTCCACCCTCTGAAATCACCCGCTCCGCCAGCCTGCGCGAGGCCTCGACAAACTGCTCGTCGTTCAGCGTCACCAGTGCCTGCAATGGCGTGTTGGTCCTGGGGCGTTCCACCACGCACTTCTCACGGGTGGGCGCATCAAAAATCAGCATCGCCGGATGAGGCGCAGACCGCTTCCAGTAGGTGTAGAGACTGCGGCGGTAGAGCTTCTCACCGTTGTCGCGGACAAATTTCACGTTGGGACTCAGGGCCACCTCGTTCCAAAGCCCGGGCGGCTGGTAGGGCTTCACACTGGGACCACCAATCGTGTTCTCCAGCAGTCGACTCAGCACCAGCGCCTGGTCCCGGATGAACTCACCCTTGAGTCGAAAACGCGGCGCCCTGGACAGGAGGGTGTTCTCCGGGTCCAGTTCCAGGTGACGGGAGGTCACCTTGGACGACTGGCGATAGGTGGCCGACATCATCATCTGCTTGATGGTGCGCTTCAGGTCCCATCCATGTTCCACGAAGTCCACAGCCAACCAATCGAGCAACTCTGGATGGGACGGTGCCGCTCCCTGGTTTCCGAAGTCAGCCTGCGTCAGGACCAGTCCCTCTCCAAAGAACATCCCCCAGAGCCGGTTCACCGCAACGCGGGAGGTCAGGGGATGATCCGGCCGCGTCAACCAGCGTGCAAGCCCGAGACGGCTATCCGGGGCGCCCTCAGGAAGCTTGCCTAGGAATTCCGGAATGCCCGGCGTGACGGACTCGTCCTTGCGCGGCTTGTCGTACTGGCCCCGATCCAGGACATAGGTCATCCGAGGCTTGTCCATGTTGTCCTCCATGATCATGGAGGTGGTGATCGAGGAGCGCAGGGATGATTCCTGTTGCGTGGCCTTGGCCAGTGACGCCTGAAGCGCCTGATAGGCCTCATCCTCGGTCTCGTAGTAGTAGTCCTCCAGCAGCTTCTTGTCGGCGTCACTCCTTTTATCCAAGGCCTTGGCAAACACGGAACCGATCTGGTCGCGTCCCAGGCGCTTCAACTCAACGCCACTCAACACCCGGTTATAGATACGGGCATCCGATACCTCTCCGTTGAACTCGCTGCCGTTCGTGCGCTTGCCGATCTTGAAGGTGGCATCCGTGAGGATCGTGGCCTTCAGCGTGTCCTTCTCCACCTTGTTGCGGGCCTGCTTGCCATTGATGAAGATCTTGACCCCGGACGCCTTGGCAGAACCGTCGTAGGACACCACGACATGGGCCCATTTGTCGGCCGGCAGCTTCTCCCGGGAGACGACCTTGACGGCGTTCTCAGGCCACTTGTGGATGATGTGTGTTCCAATGGTTCCTCCCTGCATCCACAGATCAAATCCACGGTAGGAGCCATCTCCGGACATTTTGGAGAAGACGGCACCGCCACCATTGCCCGGTGCCTTGATCCAAGCCGCCATGGTGAAGGGCTCATTGTAGTCTCCAGTGGTCACACCGGCAAACTCGACACCCTTCTTGCGCGTGAACTTGAGCCCCTTCTCCGTCTTAGTGCGATCGGTCACCTCGAGCCCGCCTTCAATCACGCCCTGCTCCCCACTGACCGTCTCGACCAACCGATACTCCTCACCCTCCTCGATGACGAAACGCTGCGACAAGCCTTCAGGCTCGGGCAAACCCTCATCGGCAGCCACCTTCAACCAGTCGTCGACCTTTTTCCGTGTCGCCTTCTTGTGTTCAGCAAGGGCGTTCCTGCTGTCAGCCAGCCTCTTGGCCGCCTGATCAAGGCGTCGCTGCTGCTCGTCCGATGGGACCATCACCACCGGCGACTGGTTGCCACGCCGGGTCTGCATGCCCGGATCCTTGGTATTGTTGAAATAGGCAAAGAAGCGGTAGTAGTCGTTCTGGGATATGGGGTCGTACTTGTGGTCATGGCATTGGCTGCATTCCATGCTCAGGGCCATCCAGACTCGGGAGGTGGTCATGACCCGGTCCACCACATACTCAACACGAAGTTCCTCGGCGATGGCTCCCCCCTCATCCGAAGTGGCATGATTCCGGTTGAAGCCGGAGGCCACCTTCTGGTCGACCGTCGCGTTGGGCAGGAGATCGCCAGCCAGCTGCTCCACCGTGAACTCGTCAAAGGGCTTGTTGCGGTTGAAGGAACGAATCACCCAGTCTCGCCAGGGCCACATGTCACGGGGACCATCCGCATGCATGACGCTGCTGTCGCCGTAGCGGGCGGCATCCAGCCAGTAGACCGCCATCATCTCTCCGAAGCGCTCCGAGGCCAGCAGGCGATCAATCACCTTCTCCCAGGCATTGGGACTGGGATCATCCACAAACTCGTTCACCTCATCCAAAGTGGGAGGCAACCCGGTCAGATCCAGCGTGGCACGGCGGATGAGGGTCTCCCCTGCTGCTTCAGGAGACAGGTCCAGCCCCGCCTCACGCAGGCGCTTGAGGACAAATTGGTCGATGGGATGGTCCGCCCCCTCAATCTGCGGAGGTTGGGGCTTCACTGGAGGCACAAAGGCCCAATGTTCCTCGTAGACAGCCCCTTCCCTGACCCACTTCTCCAGCAGGTCCTTCTGGGACCCGGTCAGGACCTTGTGGGATTCAGGAGGCGGCATCAGGTCGGATTCATCGGTGGCACGAATCCTTTTCAGCAATTCGCTCTCTCCAGGATTCTCCAGGTTGATGGCTTCCCCTTCGATGGCTCCCGCACGGGTATCGAGCCGGAGCCCGGCCTTGCGCTCATGGCTGTCGGGGCCATGACAGTGGAAACAATTGTCGGAGAGGAGCGGACGGATCTCCCGGTTGAAGTCCACCGCACCTGCAGTAGCCCCCTGCCACATCACCATTGCGACCCCAATCGCAGGCACCCTTTTCTGGAGACCATGTAAAATCTTGTTCATATCGAATCCCAGCCAACCACCCGTCCTGAAAGATCTGAGTGCATTAGATGTTTGAAGATAATAGGGTTATTCGAGAAATCCGCTATGCAGAAAAATGCAGGATTCATGAAGAATCATGTCGAGACGAAACAGGACAATCGGCAGGGCCGCGCTCTCCCGCCACCGCGGGATCCCACTTCCTGAACAGGAGGGCTTCGACAGGCTCAGCCTGAAGAAACAGAGGTAGCAGAGTGAAGGAATCCTCACGCAGAGCCGCAGAGCCACAGAGGAAAAGCGTAGAATCGGATGTGAATTCGATCACTTCATATTCAACGCAACAAGTGATCCCATTCACATGGGATTCCACCAGCCTGGAGCGTTGCCAGCTGATTCAATCAAACGATAACCCCGGACACCATCAAGGCATCCGGGGCTATCTGTGAGATCTGTTGATCTGCGGATGATCGGGGTGATCAGGCCATGGCCTTGGCCATCAGATCATTCATGCGCTGCAGCATCTCCCTGGGATCCTCGAGCAGGCCGGCAGAGGCCTTGGAGTTGTCGAAGATCTGGAGGGCGATGAGGTTGGCGAGCTCGCTGTTGTCTCCCCTGGCCTTGTTGAGCTTCACGATGATCTCGTGGCCCGGGTTGATTTCGAGGTCGAGCTTCTCCGGGTAGTTCTGCCGGTTCATGCTCTTCATGATCCGTCGCATGGAGGCGGTCATGAACTGATCAGCCTCAGCGATCACGGCCGGGCTCTTGGTCAGGCGCTTGGAGACCCGCACCTCATTGACCTTCTCACCCAGGGCTTCCTTGAGCCACGTGGCAAGCTCGGCGGATTCCTCGTCGGTGAGTTTCTCTCCCTCGGCGGGCTGGTCCAGCTCGACACTGGCCTTCTCCACGGAAACCAGCTTCTTGCCGTCGAACTCCATGAGGTGATCCATGACGAACTCATCCCACGGATCGTAGAGGAAGAGCACCTCGATCTTCTTCTCGGAAAAGACCTCGTAGTAGGGGCTGGATTCCGCCGCCTCGCGCGAGTGCGCCACGACGAAGTAGATCTCCTTCTGCTCCTCGTTGCTGATCCGCTCCACATACTCCTTGAGGGAGGTGTATTTCTCCTTCTCGGTATGGGAGCTTTCAAAACGGAGCAGCTTGCCCAGCTCGTCCTTGCGACCGAAATCGGAGACGACGCCCTCCTTCACGTAGCGGGCAAACTCATTCCAGAAGGTCTCGTAGGCCTCAGGATCCTTGTCCGCCTTCTCGGTCAGCAGCTTGATGAAGCGCTTGGTGATGACGTTCCCCAGCTTCGCAACCAGGGCGCTGTCCTGCATGCTTTCACGGGAGATGTTGAGCGGCAGGTCCTCGCTGTCGACCACACCCTTCACGAAACGCATCCACTCGGGCAGGAGCTTCTTGGGGGCGGAATCGATCAGGACCTTGCGGCAGTAGAGGCCCACTCCAGGCTCCTGCTTCGGCATGCCCGGCATCTCCATGTTGCGGGATGGGACAAAGAGCAGGGACTTGATCGCCAGGGGCGCATCCGCTGAAAAGTGCAGGCGGAACATCGGATCTCCCGAGTCATGGCCAATGAACTCGTAGAATTCCTTGTATTCCTCATCCTTGATCTCCGACTTGTTGCGCGCCCAGATCGCCTGGACGGTGTTCTGTCGCTCCCCATCCAGCTGGATCGGGAACGAGACGAAGTTGGAGTAGCGCCTGATGATGCCCTCGACCTCGAACTTGGAGGCGAAGTTCTTGTGGTCCTCCTTGAGGTGCACCGTGATCTTCGTTCCGCGGGGGACGTCGTCGATCTCCTCGATCTCATAGGAACCGGATCCATCCGAGGTCCATCGGCAGGCCTTGGCATCCTTGCGCCAGGAGCGGGTCTCGACAGTCACCTTCTCCGCGACCATGAAGGAGGAGTAGAAACCGACGCCAAACTGCCCGATGAGGTTGGCGGTCGCCTCGCTGTTTTCCTGCTGCTCGCTGAGCTGCCGGATGAACGCCTTGGAACCGGAATGGGCGATGGTGCCCAGGTTCTCAACCAGTTCGTCGGAGGTCATACCGATGCCCGAATCCGAGATGGTGATGGTCTTGGCCTCCTCGTCGAGGTCCACATTGATGGCCAGTTCCAGATCCGCATCCTGAACATCCTCGCCGGCCGCCTGCTTGTAACGCAGCTTCTCGAGGGCGTCGGAGCCGTTGGAAATCAGCTCTCGGATGAAGATCTCCTTATCCGTGTAGAGGGAGTTGATGACAATATCCAGCACCTGCCGGATCTCTGCCTGAAACTCATGCTTGGTTGCTTCGCTCATAGTCTATCAATCAATTACAATGAATCCATTTACCAAAACGGCTATTTGAACCGCCAAGACGTCAAAGGTTCAATCTTTCTTGCTCATCAGGGCCGGTTGATGCCGGATTGGCCTCAAAATGGGGCCTCATCTGGTGATTTGACTCCCCCATGGACCAAAACTAGATTCTCCCGGTGCTGGCCACTGATACGATGTCGACCAAAATGCCTACCGCCCCGCCCCCTACGGTCCCCTTTTCAGGGGATTGGCGGAGCATCGTGGCCCCCGTGGAACCCTTCCTTGATGCCGTCGCTGACTATCTCCGCTCCCAGGTTGAGACCTTCGACCCCGAGATCCTGGAATATGCCCGCTATGCCCTGACCAGCCAGGGCAAGCAGATCCGACCAGCCCTGGTCGCCCTGAGTGGCTCGGAAACCTCCCCCAGTTCGGAAGACCTGGTGAAGGTGGCGGCCGTGATTGAGATGGTTCACCTCGCCACCTTGGTGCATGACGACGTGATGGACCACGCCGAGCTCCGGCGCAAGCGCCCCACACTCGCGGCCAACTGGGGCAATCAGATTTCCGTGCTCCTGGGCGACACCCTTTTCGCCCATGCCCTGAAGCTGGCGGCCAGTTTCCCGACCACCGAAATCTGCCGGTCCGTGGCGCACGCCTCCAAGACCGTGTGTTCCGGGGAAATCCTGCAGACCCACCGGATCCTGAAGTTCGACATGTCGCGCGAGGAGTATTTCAAGATCCTGGGGATGAAGACCGCGGAGTTCTTTGCGCTTTCCTGTGACCTCGGATCCCACCTGAGCGGTGGAGAAGAGGTGGAAAGACAGCTTCTCAGGAAATATGGTTATCATCTGGGAGTCGCCTACCAGGTCTACGATGACTGCGTGGACGTCTTCTCCAGCGACAAGACCGCCGGTAAATCCACCCAGGTGGACCTGGCAGGTGGAAAAATCACCCTCCCCACCATCGTCCTGATGGAAAGGGCCACCGACGAGGAGAAGGCCACGATTCGCGGTTGGGCCCGGGACTGGTCTAGGGTCGACCTAGATCATTGGAACCGCCTGCTGGATCAATACGAGGTGCAGAAGGAGTGTGAGATGGTCATCCAGAATTGGCTGGAGAAGGCCCGCTCCTGCCTTTTGGAGACCGGCAAGGCAGATGCGGAAGGCCCTCATTCCCCCCTCCTCGCCGTCATCCAGTTCCTCGAACTACAGACCAAGGCGCTCAACGGATAGCAGCGCTCCGACGCCGGTCTCCCGAGATTTGTTTTTGAA
>CAZKNW010000110.1:0-10020 GCA_964554035.1 uncultured Verrucomicrobiota bacterium | reverse complement strand
ATGAGGGAACGAGGTCGCGGCCTTGACCCTTTTCCCCGCACTCTGAAATGCTCCCCGAATGCGTTTCCCCATGTGCCTATGTCTGCTGGCCGTGCTTTCCCTGCATGCCGCGGAGGATCCCTTCAAGGCGGGTGTTCGCCCTACGGATGCCCTGACGCCCGAGCAGGAACAGCTGGGATTTGAACTACCGGAGGGATTTGCCATCCAGTTGTTTGCCGCGGAACCCGAGCTGGCCAAGCCGATGAACATGGCGCTCGATGCCGAGGGCAGGCTCTGGGTGACGGATACGCTCGAATACCCGACCCCTGTGCCACTCGGCCAGAAGGGACGCGATTGCCTCAAGATCCTTGAAGACACGGATGGCGATGGTGCCGCCGACAAGGTGACGGTCTTTGCTGATGGCCTGAACATTCCAACCGGTGTCCATCCCTTCGCCGACTATTCTATACTCGTGGATGGCAAACCCGTTTGGGCCTGTCTCGTGTGGAGCATTCCGCATATCTGGCTGATGAGGGATCTCAACGGAGATGGCATTGCGGATGAGAGAAAGGTTCTCTATGAGTCGCTGGGCTGGGAGAAGGACACCCATGGCATGCATTCGTCGTTCACGCGTGCGAGCGATGGCTGGGTCTACGTGACGCACGGCTTTCGCAATGACTCCACCATTCGAGGTCGGGATGGGAGTGAGATTGTCCTCAACTCCGGAAACACCTACCGGATTCGCAAGGATGGGTCCCGGGTTGAGCAGCATACCTGGGGGCAGGTGAATCCCTTTGGCATGTGTCTGGATCCCTGGGGGAACCTTTACACGGCGGATTGCCACAGCTCGCCGGTCTACCAATTGATCCGTGGTGGCTACTACCCGAGTTTTGGTAAACCCAATGACGGTCTGGGATTTGCGCCCGTCATGGTCACACACTCACATGGCTCCACGGCCATCTGTGGCATCGTCTTTGTGGATGATCCTTCCTGGCCGGAAGACCTTCAGGGGAATGTCCTGATCGGCAATGTGATGACCAGCCGGATCAACCGGGACCAGATCGACTGGCATGGAAGCAGCCCGGTGGGCAGGGAGGTGGATGACTTCCTGAAGGCCTCGGATCCGTGGTTTCGTCCGGTGGACCTCCAGATGGGACCGGATGGCGCTCTCTACGTTGCTGACTTCTACAACAAGATCATCGGACACTATGAAGTTCCTCTCGATCACCCGGGGCGCGATCGTGAAAAGGGCCGTATCTGGAGAATTACCTACCATGGCAGTGAGGGAAACAACGAGCCGGAAGCCTTGCCCTCGGTGAAGGATCCCTTTGCCTGGATCACGGAACTGGATTCCAGCCGCTTCAGCAGGAGATTGCTGGCGGCCGAGATCTTGGGCGACTGGTTCTCTTCAGACGTGGAGATCGAGCGGTCGATGGTCCTCAACATGATCAACCTGCTGCTTGGCAACGAGTTGAATCCTGAGGCAAGGGCCGAGCTTCTCTGGGTGCTTCATCTCAGGGAACCGATTCCCGGGCCTTTGCTGGAGGAGATGGTGGTGGATCCCTCTCCGCTGGTGCGCAACCACGTGATGCGCATCCTTGGCAACCTGAATGGATGGGAGGAGGTGCATCGTCGCCTCGCCGTCCAGGGACTCGTGGACTCCAGCCCTCGGGTGAGACGTGCCGCGGTCGAAGCGATCGGATTGAGCGGCGATGGATCGCTGGCCTTTCCCATTGTCCAGCTGATCCGCAACACTGACACGGCAGACACACACCTCATTCATACGGCAAGGATTGCCCTGAAGGAATGCCTGGCGGAGGGATTCATGCTGGGGAAGCTGGGAAGGGAGGAACTCGATGAGAATGACTCGAGGATCATTGCCGATGTTTGCCTCGCCCTGAAAAGGGAGGAAGCGGGTTCCTTCATCCTGAAGCACCTCTCCCGATTCGACGAATCCAAGGGACACATGGCTGACCTGGTCAGGCATGCGGCCGCCAACATGCCCGTGGATCAGTTGGGGATGTTTGCAGGCTTTGCCATGCGCCGGTTTGGCAATGCGATGGACCTACAGGTGGAATTGTTCCGCTCGGTGGATGAGGGACTCCGGGCCAGGGGAGTGAGTCTCCCGGATGAAGTCATCCGATGGGGTGCCTGGCTGGCTTCGGAACTGGTGCGATCGGTGGAAGCAGATTCGCCCGACTGGTCTGCGCATCCGGTGCCGGGAATGGCGGAGACCCAGTCTCCCTGGTTTGGTCAGGAACGCATCAGCACGGATGGGGAGAAGGACTGGTTCCTTTGCAGCCTGCCTCCACGAGGTGAGAGACTGACGGGGCGGATCCGTTCACGCAGCTTTCAGAAACCGGATCAGCTGTCCTTCTTTATCGCTGGTCACGATGGCTTTCCCAAGGAACCTGCCAAGCGGGCCAATGTCGTTCGATTGAGGAAGGCCCACACTCATGAGGTTCTTCGTGAGGTCTATCCCCCGAGGCATGACACGGCTCATCCTGTGAAATGGGACCTTTCGGATTTGGGAGCGAAGGAGGTTTACCTCGAGGCGGAGGATGGCGACAACGGCAATGCCTATGCCTGGCTGGCCTTTGGGCGCGTGGAGCCTCCGGTGGTGAAGTTCAGTCCCGGTCGTCCGGATGACACGAATCAACGATTGCTCGAGGCAGGCGCCCTGACCGGGAAGTTGGGACTCGAGTCCAACCGCGATGCCATGAAGAAGATCACGCTCAATGCCTTCTGGCCCCCTCGCATCCGCGGCATGGCGGGCTGGGCCCTGACCATGCTGGAGGATCGTTCCTGGCAGCGTGCCTATGCCACGCTGATGCAGCAGGATACCTTGAACCCGACTCTGCGTGATACCTTGGGAACCTACCTGGCCAAGGACGAGGACAGGGGACTGGTTGACCTTCTCATGCAGCAGGTGGAGATCGATGGGCTGACGGTCAAGCTGTTCCTGACACTGGCCACCCACGACCTGGGACGTGACCGATTGAAAGCGTGGGTCCAGAACGACCGCCTCAAGCATCGGCTGGTTTTCAACCAGAGCGACTGGGAGCAGGTTCAGAGGGTGGATGGTTCCCTACATGATTCCTTGAGGGAATTGGAGAAGCGCATTGAGGCCCAGGCCGAACCGATTGATCAGAGGATCGCAGCCCTTGCGAAAAGCTTTGCGCCGGACAAGGCATCGGCCGCTCGTGGCGAGGCCGTCTTTCAGCAGAACTGTGTCGCCTGTCATCAGGTCGGTGGCAAGGGTGCCTTGGTCGGACCGCAACTGGACGGGATCCTGAGTCGCGGGGTTCATCGTGTGCTGGAGGACGTCCTGGTTCCCAATCGTTATCTGGATCCGGGCTTCCGGGCCATCACCTGGGACCTCAAGGATGACACGGTGGTCACGGGACTGGTCCGATCCAGGGAAGGGGAAAGGCTGACTGTGGTCGACACCCAGGGGAAGGAATATCAGCTTAAGGCGTCGGACATCGTCCATGAAGCCCAGTCCGAGCTTTCCCTCATGCCCGCCAACTTCAAGGACCTCCTGGATGACCAGCAACTTCGGGACCTGGTGAGGTTCCTGAGTTTGTGAGATCGAGTCAGGGAGCTGGGATCACCGTGGCTGCCTGGACCTCGGTCTTGGGTGGGATTTCGAGGTAGGAGAGGACGGTGAGTTCCTTGAAGGTGGCTTCAAAGAACCGACGGAAGGCCAGTCGGATCTGCGGGGCGCAGATCACGATGGGTGGCATGCCTTCCGCCACCATTTGTTTCACGACACCTGACATCTTCTCGACGATGTGTCGGGCAACACCCGGGTCGATGGAAAGGGTGATTTCGTTGGCGTTCTGGCGTAGACCCTGGGCGATGGTCTGCTCAAGGCGCGGATCGAGCGTGATCGCCTGGAGATGTCCGTTCTGGCGCTGGTAGCTTCCGATGATGACCGAGGCCAGGCCCCTTCTTGCGAACTCGGAGAGCTCGTCGGGATTCTTGGTCTGGTCGGCGTAGTCGCTGACGCGCTCCAGGATACCGGAGAGATTCTTGATGGGGATGCCTTCGGCTAGGAGGTTCTGAAGGATGCGCTGGATATGCCCGACCGATAGCTTGTCCGGGATGAGTTCGTTCACCACGGTGTTGCCGTCCTGGGTTCTCGCCACGGCGGTCGGGTCGACGGCCACGGAGGGTGTCAATGCGGCCAGCATCCTGGTGTCCTTGGCGGCGATGGCCTGCCTCAACTCGTCCTTGAACGACTTGGGAACATCGACCCGCTTGTATCCGGGGGTCTCGACGTTGGCGATATTGGAGGCGATGGCCCGCTGGCGGAGCTCCGTCACGTCCATCATCTTCTTGGCGGACTCGTAATTCGGTAGGTTGAAGATGCCTTCGATCATTGGCTGAAACCTTTCGGGTGCCGCTTAGCAACGGCCATGCCACAAGGGGTGACTCACGAAAACATTGGTTTTTTTGAATGCCCGTCACCGAGCAGGTCATCCCACCGGGAAATTCTTTCCCCCTCGAACGAGCAAGGGATGGGCGTCTCTGCCGGGCACGGAATTCCGTGCCTTGATCGGAAGGGATTTCCATTGAAGTAGGTGGAGAAGGAGGGGATGGGGACAGCTCGAAGGTGGCCGGGCTTGTGCGGCGTAACGGCTTTCTAGACTTTGAACTGGATAAGGTTTACGTAGAGCCACCGTGTTTGAGGCACTTTCAGAGGAATTGAAACAACTGCTCGAGGATGAGCCAGCAATGGATCGCGCCTATCTCGTGGGTGGTTGCGTGCGGGATGCCCTCTTGGGAGTGCCGGTCAAGGACATCGATGTTGAGGTCTATGGAGTCTCTTATGAGGAACTCTGCAGGATTCTTGGGAAACATGGCCGGGTGGACCTGGTTGGGAAGTCCTTCGGTGTCATCAAGCTAAGGCTTTCGGATGGAGAGACCTATGACTTTTCCATACCCCGTCGCGATTCCAAGATCGGCCAGGGACACAAGGGATTTGAGATTCAGTTCGACCCCGACATCACCTTGGAAGAGGCGACCGCGCGCCGGGATTTCACCATCAACTCCCTGATGTGGGATCCGCGAAAGGGCGAGTTGATCGATCCCCATGGTGGCGAAGCCGATCTTCAGGCCCGGATCCTCAGGCATACCAGTGATGCCTTTGCCGAGGATCCTTTGAGGGTGCTCAGGGGAATGCAGTTTGCGGGACGCTTCGATCTGAAGGCATCTCCGGAGACGCTCGAGCTTTGCCGCGGCATTGTGGACAGCTATCTCGAGCTGGCGGTGGAACGTGTCCGGGAGGAATGGTTCAAGTGGGCCTCCCGAAGCACCAAGCCATCGGCGGGACTAAGGTTCCTCGTTGACTCCGGTTGGGTGAAGCATTTCCCTGAAATCGAGGCCCTGATTGGAGTGCCCCAGGATCCGGAATGGCATCCGGAAGGGGATGTCTTTGTCCACACCTGTCATTGCTGTGATGCCATGGCTTCACTACCGGCGTGGCAGAACCAGGATGAGGAATCCCGGATCGTCCACATGCTGGCCATCCTCGCGCATGATTTTGGAAAGCCCGAGACCACCCATGAGGCGGAGCGCAAGGGAAGGATGCGGATCGTCTCGCCGGGACACGAACCTCTGGGCGGCCCCCTGTCCGAGAATTTCCTCAAGCGTCTCGATGCCCCCAACGCCATCCGCAAACGTGTGCCTCCGCTGGTCATGAACCACCTCGTCCACACCCAGCCGCTGAGCGACAAGGGGGTAAGGCGTCTTGCCAGAAGGCTGCATCCGGAAAGCATCGAGGGCTTGTGCCTCGTGGTGACCGCCGACCATATGGGACGTCCACCCAAGCCCGCTGCGGCCCCTGAATCGGTGGAGTGTTTGATGGAAATGGCAAAGGAACTCAGCGTCTATGAAGAGGCACCTCAACCCATCCTCAAGGGACGTCATCTGCTTGCCAAGGGAATGAGCCCCGGGCGGGGAATGGGTCGAATCCTGGATGCGGCATTGGAAGCGCAGCTGGAAGGAGAGTTTACCGACATGGAGGGAGCCGAGGAATGGCTCGATCGATACCTCCACTGATCCGCAGATGACCCGGATGATGCAGATTATGCAGATGATGCAGATGATGCAGATGATGCAGATGATGCAGATGATGCAGATGATGCAGATTGCTTTCCTCCTCCGTGTTCCCCGGGCCTCCGCCTGTCCCGCCACAGCGGG
The DNA here is from genome assembly GCA_964554035.1 of uncultured Verrucomicrobiota bacterium. Classification (GTDB taxonomy): domain Bacteria; phylum Verrucomicrobiota; class Verrucomicrobiia; order Limisphaerales; family CAZKNW01; genus CAZKNW01. The sequence continues at coordinate 3,834 of CAZKNW010000110.1, read as the reverse complement.
GTGAGAGACCCTATTCCGCGTTCTTGGCGTGGGCGACTTCCTGCCTGAGGAGGTCGTGAAGGGTGATCAGTCCGATGACCTTGCCATCGTATTTCTCCCTGACGATGACAATGCCGGTAGGGGAAGTGATGAGGTGTCCCTGAAGTTTTCGGATAGGTTCGTAGGGCATGCACGTTTCGGTGTCCTGCAGGACGGGGGGATTCCCGGATTCAATGGACTGCTTGGCCTTCAGGCGGCTGACCACCCCTGCGTAGTTTCCATCAACCAGCACCGGAAAATAGTTGTAGGGATAGTTGTCCAGTGCTTCCTGAAGCACATCCGGCTCGGTGCTGCTGAGGATGATGGGATTGAAGTTGGTGATGGTGGAAACCGGGAGCTGGTGCCAGCTTCGAAGGTCTCTTGGGGGAACGAGATGATCGAGGTCATGCCCGTCCTGGAGGATGATCTCCTCGTAGAAGTTGTGCTGATTCATCCTGCGCGATACCGACTGGCTGATGAGGGTGCCCAGCATCAGTGCGGGTACGAGCTCAAACTGGTGGGTCAGCTCAAACACGATGAGGATGGACGTAATGGGAGCCTTGACCACCGCGCCCAGACAGGCGGACATGCCAACCACGGCGAGCATGATGAAGTCGGACTGGTTGAGTTCAATATAGTGGTCCATGACGCCGGCGAGGAAGACACCGACCATTCCGCCTAGAAAAAGGTTGGGTGCAAAGATGCCTCCGCAACCTCCAAAACCATAGCAGGCAAACGTCGCGATGAACTTGGTGATGAGCAGGATCCCGGCGATCTTCCAACCCAGGTTGGCATTCAGTCCTGCCGATAGATCGTGGTAGCCAAGACCAAAGACGCCGAGGTGACCGGTGTAGACAAACACGGCGGCACCCAGGCACCAGGTGATGAGCCCACCGATGGCAGGGCGCATCCACAAGGGCACGTTCTTGAACTCCTTCCTCCTCATCCTGAGCTTCAGGGTCCATTTCTGAAAAAGCCCCCCGACGACGGCCGCGGCTCCGGCCACCAGTGGGATGATCAGATAAACGGCCCAACCATGGGCAGCGACATCACCCAGTTGAAAGGCTGGTTGATCCCCGATGATGCCATGGACGATAAAGGCACCAATCAGTGATGCGAGCAGCACATTGCCAATGTAGCGGCTGTTCATGTCGCCGATGATCTCCTCGAGAACGAAGGTCATGGCGGCAAGTGGCGTGTTGAAGGCGGCGGCCAGGCCTGCGGCTGAACCGGCCGCCGCAGCGGTACGGCGTCTTTGCTTGGGTTCACCAAGGGATCCCGCAAGGTTGGATGCCAGGCCGCCTGCAAGCTGTACGCTGGGACCCTCCCTTCCAAGACTGCAACCACCACCGATACTCAGGATGCCGGCAATGAACTTCACCCAGACCACCTTCATGGGGATCATTCCAAAGTCCTTCCAGAAGGCCAGCTTCAGCTGGGGAATGCCGCTTCCCTTCGCCGCTGAGCAGACATTGTTCAGGAGATAGCCGACGGCGAGGCTGGTCAACATGATCAGGACGAAACTCCAGATCAGGAACTTGTGCTGGGAGGAATGGGCCAGTTCCTCGTAGGTGAACTTGAAGACGGCCTCCATCATCAGGTGGAAGATCACGGCGATCAGACCACCCACGAGGCCGAAGAGTCCCACCTTGACATAGTTACGGGTCCTCTCAGGAAGCTTCTTGAGGAGACGGATGGCAAACTGGAACTGCATTGGCAAAGCGTCAAATCTGTTGAACAAAGGGCCTCCGGATCAAGGGCGGATTCGCTTCCATCGCATTTTTCTTCAGTCAAAGGGCTCTGGGCAGGCCCATTTTTGGAGGGAGGGATCGTGGTGAAGGCGGCGCAGGCAGGGCACCTTGCGTCCTTATGGACAACCTGCCTTCTCGTCCTCATGCTCCTTCCCATGTCCAGGAAGTCTGAAAAGAAGACTGAGATCTTTGCCGCGGGAGGACTCCTGTGGCGTGAAGGTGAAAAGGGTAGGGAGTTGGCACTGGTCTACCGGAAGCGATACGGCGACTGGTCGCTTCCCAAGGGGAAGAGCGACAAAGGGGAGTCCCTTGAGGAAACGGCACTACGTGAGGTTGAGGAGGAGACGGGTTGTCAGGTGCGCATGGGAGGCTTTCTGAAATGCGTGATCTACGAGGTCAAGGGGCGCCAGAAGGAGGTCCATTACTGGGAAATGGAGTTTGTCTCTGAGGGTGGTCCGCTCGATGAGGATGAAGTGGCCGAACTGGTCTGGCTCAAACCTCAGGAGGCTCTTGAGCGAATGACCTACGAGACGGAGAAGGAGATCCTGAGAGTTCGCTCCAGTTTGAGTGGACAAGGCGGTTGAACAGGTCCTCGTCGACCCCGGTTCGTGCCGGGGTGTGAAGATGGTTATTTGCTCGGCAGGAGCTGGAATGCATCGAGGATCACAAAGCCGGTGGTCCCTTCGTTGGTCAGGCGGAGGGTTGCCTCGGTGCCTGCCTGGAGGGAGACCGTGCCGATGGGGCGGAAGGCCTGGCCGCTGGGAAGCGGGGACGACTGGTCAACGGTGAATCGCGCCGTGTGGCTTCCCGAGGTGATGCTGACGGGAACTTTTCTGGCGCGGGTCTCGTGCGCGGAATAGGCCATCAATACCCTGTATTTTCCGTCCTTTTCCACCTTGAACCGGAAAGTTGCCGAGGCGCCTTCATCGGCTGCCTGGTCCCTGGCACCGCAGTATCGGTAGCCTCTTCCGATGTGTGGTTTGAAGTTGGTGGACTTGGACCATCGACCGACCAGTTCGGCTTTGGAGTCGTCGAGGATGATGCCTTCGAGCTGGGATGGATTGATGCCGGCAGGGGAAGGGGCCTTGACTTCGGGCAGTTCAAGCACCTGGTCTTGATCGATCAGTCTTTCACGCAGGATGGGATAGGGCAGTGCCTGTACGGACCCACCGCGTGAGGCGGCCAGGGCTGCAGCGATGCCAGCCCCCTGACTGATCACCATCCATGCCCCCTCGATCCGCAATGATGAAATGCCGACATGGGTGCACGACAGGGCCACGGGAACCAACAGGTTGTTGCATTGATCCGGTTTCGGAAGGATGGACCGGTAGGGCACGTGATAGGCGTAGCCCTGTCGGGGCTGGCGTCGGACCGGGAAGATCGTTCCCTCGTTGATGACACCACCATCCTTGAGGGCGATGCGCCGGCAGTCGTGGGAATCAATGGGGAATGAGGAGATGGCGATGGGATCGGCTTTGACGGGAGATTGAAGAATGTCCTTCTGGCTGATGACGTAGAGACCCTTCATGCGACGTGACTCGCGAACGTAAAGAGCGGGGGGAAAGTGGTCATGGGTCTCGAACTCGTCGCGGCACAGTCCCAGTTTCGCAAAGCGGTTCCGGATGGAGGTGGGGACTGCCGGATCGGTGACGAGGAAGTGGTGGAATTCCAGCGTGTACTGCCTGTGTGCCTCCCAGATCCTTTGCCTGCCTTCCTCATCGGCTGAATGCCATTCGTTGCCCCCTCCGATCAGGCCGATTGAAAATTGTCCGCCAATGGAGTTGTTGCCGTCCAGTTTGTTGCCAGGCAGCGGATAGAGGTCGTAGCCGATGCGTCGTTCCCCTGCCTTAAGGGCGCGTCGAACGAGTTCAAAGCGGGCCGGATCGTAGTGGTCCGGTTCAGGCATGGGGATGCGGTTCTCCGGTGAGGAGGTGAGGCACAGACGGAAACTGTAGGTCATCACATTGGAGTCTCCGACTTCTTCAGGCCCGGCATTGGTGCTGGTGATGAGCGGAAGTGGTTGTCCATTGTCGTCCAGCCCGTTGATCTTCATCTTCTTTTTGGG
>CAZKNW010000109.1:0-10090 GCA_964554035.1 uncultured Verrucomicrobiota bacterium | reverse complement strand
AAAAACAAAACCCTGAATCTTGCCAGAATCCCGGGGTGGTGCTAACTCGTCGACTCGGCAGGTGGCAGGGAGAGACTCAATCCGGGGAGGATTTCTGCCGATACCTTAGGTCCGGATGTCCGGCGCGAAACAGACAGAGACCGGGCAAAGAGCCCATCTCTAACGGGGTAGAGGGAACGTGAGAGGTCACCGAGAAAAATCAGGCAACCGACAGTGCGGCACCTGCGGGAAGGGACTCCGCTGGACGGATGAACGCTGCTGGCGCTGCAACGCGGTCCTGCCCAACCGTTTGGGCCAGATCAAGTGGGCCCTGCTGGGCCTGTTCGCGTTCAGTGCGTTCTGCGCGGTGATTTATATGATATCCGCCTTGGCGATGTGATAAACCGCCTGGGGAGGCAGAACATTTTTCGTTTGTCGCTGATCTTGGTCATTCCGCAGATGTTCAGGTGGGAGGGTCTCACGCAGTTTTTTCTTTGGGGTTGGTCATGAGCGGTCTTTCAAACGGATGAAGTACATGGCGACACCTTTCCTGCTTTTCCCATGATTTTGGGAAGAGGACTGGGACAGGGTGCTGGATGGAGAGTGAGGGGGGTATTGCCTCGGCGCAGGAGGAGGAAAAGCGCTGGACCCATGCTCGGCTGTTTGTCTTGCGTTCCAAAAGTCAGACGGACGCGACTTGCTTCAGCTTGCGCGCTGCCGTGGATTCGATCAAGTCGAGAAATCGGTTTTCAGCCCTTCCCACCCAATCGCGGAAAACCTCGTAGGGTTTGTCCGTTTCCGCGTCCTCGAGCCGTGAAAGCTCGAAGGTGGTGCTCCGGAAGCCGAATCCAGCCTTCTGGGCATCGATGGCATTCATGTCCTGTTCCACATGGTTTTCCACCGGGACCATGAGTAGGGGCTTGCGCAGGTAGGCTGCCTCACAGACGGATTCAAAACCCGCCGTGCATACGACGCCCCTGCAGCGGGCCATCAGCTTCAGGAACTTCTCCCCGTGCAGCCGGTGAAAGGTGAGGTTGCCATTGACGGTTTCCTCTTCTGGGGCCCCCGGCTTGTCGTAGAAGCAATGGATCCCGACTTCCGGGTTCTTCTCATGCCACTCCCGGATCTCCTTCGCGTAGCCGTGGTTGACAAGGTAGATGAGGAGGAATCCTTCGTTGCGCGGACGCTTGATGTCGAAGAGCTGCTGGCGAAGCAGTGGAGGCACCACGAAGGTCTGCTTGTCCGGCATGTCCTCCGCTTCGTAGAAGGAAAGGGCGGCCTTGACGGAACGATACCCGACCATCCGGTTCCAGAAAATCATGCCCTGCCGCTGCATCGCCATCTTCTCGCTCCGGATGTAGGAGGGGTGCTCCAGCATGTATTGGTGACCGATGGCCATGGAGGGGGGGGTATCGCTGTGGAAGCGGTTCATGAGGCCCGCAATGGGTTCATAGAAATTGATCACCAGATCGGGTTTCTCCTCGTCGCACCACGCCTTCAACTCCTTCACGCTCTTCATGTAGTCGGTGAAGTGGGTGAGGGTGCTCCATGAGGTGGCGGTCATCGAGATGCCCCGGTTGTCTTTGAAGACAAAGGAGGGACTGGCGATGGTCCGGAAGGGACAGTCGAACGCCTCGCGGAAGAAGGGAGGGATCTCCCGCGCGTGGCTCTGGCCGACGGCCACGCCACAGACTTCGTGATCGGCGCGGTCAAGCGCCTGTTTCAACGCGATGGCCTGGGTCATGTGCCCCCGTCCCTCGCCCTGTACTGAAAACAGAATTCTCATTATGCCAGTGGATCAGTTCAAATTTTCCGATGGGTGATTCCACGAGTGCCGTGCAGCTCTCGACCCAGTCGCCGGTGTTGAAATACTTCACTCCCTCCAGTTCCTTTCTTTCAGCCCGGTGGATATGTCCGCAGATGATGCCTGTGGCCTTCTTCATCTGTGCCATCTGCACCATGGCCTCCTCGTAGTCCGTAACGTACTTGACCGCGGACTTGGCCTTCATCTTGAGGTAGGCGGCGAAGGACCAGTAGCCGAAGCCAAGGCGCCTGCGGACCCGGTTGAAGAAGAGGTTGGCATCCAGGATCCACTGATAGAGGGCGGATCCGACCTTCTCCAGCATGCGGTTGCAGGAGACCAGTCCGTCGAACTGGTGACCATGGATCACCAGGAAGCGTTCGCCCGTCGCGGTCTTGTGGATGCTCTCGGTGCAGATCTCCAGCTCGCCGAAACGGAACTCGGTGAACTGTTCCAGGAACTCATCGTGGTTTCCGGTCACCAGGATGATCTTGGTCTGCTTTCGACTTTTTCTCAGAAGCTTCTGAATCAGGACGTTGTGCTGGTCGTTCCAGTACCAGTTTCTCTTCAGTTCCCAGCCATCGATGAAGTCACCAACAATATAAAGGGTATCGCATTCGTTGTAGCGGAGGAAATCGAGGAGGGCTTCCACCTGGGAATGCCGGGTGCCCAGATGGACGTCCGAGATCCAGATCGCACGGTGGTGCCGGACGCGATGATCGTCGACGCTGGTTTCAGGATCGGAGGGGAGTGCCGGCTGCCGGTCCGGAGTGCTTTGCCGGAGGCTTGAAACAGCGGGCTCGGGAGTTGGGTTGGCTGATGCTATCACACCGAATTCATTTCTGGGATGAACGGCTCGATCCAATAGCCCTATGATTAACGTGCTGGCGATGGGATGGGGCAAGGTCTCTATGGTTAAAACCTCGCGTCAAAGATGACGAACGGGTGACGGCTTGACTTCCGGGCCGTCACATAGGATTTCATTGTTCTCCTGTCGGGATGGGTTCTAGGCTCCGGGACCGTCATGTACAACATGTTGAAGTCATCCGGCGCCATGGCCGTCGCCACCATGCTCAGTCGAGTCCTGGGCATGGTCCGTGAGATGTGCTACGCCCGCTTCATGGGTGATGGGCGCGTTGCGGATGCCTTCGTGCTGGCCTTCATGATTCCCAACCTATTCCGGAGATTGCTGGGTGAAGGCGCGCTGACCGCGGCGTTCATTCCGATCTTCAAGGACAAGGACAAGCCGGAGGATCCCGCCGCAAAGTGGCTGGTGGCCAATGCGGTCATTTCCGGCCTGCTGGTCGCAGCGGGCTTGCTGGTGGTGCTCGTCATGCTCGGGTTGACCCTGGCGATCGGCCTTGGGGACTGGTCCACCGACACAATGCTCATGCTCAAGCTCCTGAGGGTGATGTTTCCCTACATGCTGCTGGTCTGTGTGGCGGCGGTGCTGATTGGCATGCTCAATTCCCGGGGGCATTTCTTCGTGCCTGCGATGGGGGCGACCACACTCAACGTGGTCCTGATCATTGCGGTGCTCGTGGTGGCGCCACGATTGGGTGAGACGCTGGACCAGAAGATCTTCGTCCTCGCCTTTGCCGTACTCATCGCGGGAATGGCCCAGGTCACCTTCCAGATTCCGCTCCTGAAGAAGGAGGGCTATCGCTACCGCTGGATGAATCCCATGATCAGCGACGAGGTGAAGACGGTGGTTCGCCGTATGATCCCCGGGACGCTGGGCGTGGCCGCATTCCAGATCAATGTGCTGGTCTCCCAGATGGTGGCCTACTCGTCGGACGGGAGTATTGTCTCCTCCTTCAATTACGCTGTCCGGCTCATGGAGCTTCCACAAGGGGTCTTCGGAATCTCCCTAGCGACCTTCCTGCTTCCGACCCTTGCAGGGCTGGCATCCTCGAAGGATGACAAGGGGTTCCGCGAAACGCTTCAGCAGGCGACCGGTTATCTTTTCTACATCAACATCATCGTGGCGGCGGTGACGATTGCGCTGGCCGAGCCGATCGTCCGCTTGTTGTTCGAAAGGGGAGCCTTCACCGAGGAATCCACCCGCCGTACCTCCCATGCCCTGCTTGCACTGGCTCCCGGACTGATTGCCTTCTCACTGGTGAACGTCTTCTCCCGCGCCTACTTCGCCAAGGGGGATACCAAGACCCCGATGAGATACAGCGTCGCCTGCCTGATGTTGAACCTGGTGCTGGTGGTGATGCTGGTGGTTCCGTACCGGCAGGCGGGTCTTGGCATTGCCAACTCCATCACGGCCACCCTCAACGCCGTCCTTCTTTACCGGGGACTCAAGGGCATGGATCCCGGGCTCAGGCTCTTTCCGGATGGCCACCGTCTCTGGCTTGCTGCACCCTCCGCACTGGTCGGTGGATGGATTGCATGGAAGGTTTGGCACTGGTGGGATGCCTCCCTGGGAAGCGTCGCCACGATCGACCGGATTGGTGAGGTCTTCCTCCCGATGGGTGCGGCCTGTGTCTTCTATCTGGTGGTCACCTTCGGTTCCGGTGTTCCCGCCGCCAGGGACATCCTTGGGCTCGTTCGTTTCAGAAGGCCTTAGACCATGGCGCGGATTGTCGATATGTTTCGGAAAAGCAGTTTCAAAGCAGATGCCTGAAGTCACTGTTGTCATCCCATGCTACAACCATGGCGCCTTTGTACGGGCGGCGATCGACAGTGTCCTCTCGCAGACGTTCGACGACCTGGATATTCTGGTGGTCAATGATGGTTCGACGGAGCCGGGGACGCTTTCGGTCCTGCAGGAACTGGATCTCCCGAAGACCCGCGTCCTTCACAAGGAGAATGGACACCTTTCCTCCGCGCGGAACCATGGCATCGCGCAGGCGAAATCGGAGTTCATCCTGACGCTGGATGCAGATGACACCTTCGAGCCCACTTTTCTTGAAAAGGCGATGAAGGTGATACGTGGTGATGACAGGATCGCGGCGGTCACCTGTGACGTCCTCACGGTGGGTCCTGGAGGAGGCGAGGTCTGCAGGTTCCCGGGCGGGACGCTTGAGGACTTCCTCTACAAGAGCGAGTGCCTCGCCTGCTGCCTCTTCCGCCGGAAGGTTTGGGAAGAGGTGGGAGGCTTCGATGAATCGATGAAGGAGGGCTACGAGGACTGGAACTTCTGGATCGCGGTCACCAAGAGGGGATGGCGGATCGGAACGGTCCCGGAACCCCTCTACCATTATCGCGTGGCTTCGGACAGCATGGTGGCGGAGGCGGATCGAAAACGGCCGCGCCTGGTGAAGCAGATCGTGTCCAATCATCGCGAGGTCTTTGCTGAGCACGTGGAGGACGTCGTCTATGAAAAGGAGATGCGCATCCGGAACCTGGAGGAGCGCCTGAACCAGCTGCGAGGCTCCACCGCCTACCGGGTGGGCCGCCTCCTTTGCCATCCGCTGAAATCACTGGGCAATCTTCTGTCAGGCCGTTCTTCCGAAAAGGATTGACCCCTGGGGAAGCAACATGGACGAGGTTTGACGGACAAGGAAAACAGGCAACGGCTGAAGGAGCCTTCCACACTCGCGGGAAAGGCCCTGGTCCTGACTGTCGCCAATGCGATCGGTACCGTTGCCAACCTGATCACCCCCTTTGTCCTGGTCCGGATCTTTACCAAGGAGGACTACGGTCTGCTTGGGATGGTCTTCTTCCTGATCACGTCGCTGCATTCCCTTGTCGGGTTGAACATCAGCAACAGCGCCGCCTTCTTCATTCCGAGGAAGGAGATGGAACCCAGGGCGGTCATCGGCACGATCCAGGGATTCAACCTTCTCGTTGGTGCCTTCCTGTTGGTGGGCATGGTGTTGGCCCCCGGGCCTGTCCTATGGCTCTTCAAGTCGGAGGGTGTGGAGTCCCACATTCTGATCGTGGGTCTCACCCTGCTGGTCTGGAACGGCTCCCGGGCCATGTCGCTGGCTCCCATCGCGCTCGGCAGGTCGGCCGTTTCCGCCGCCTACATCGCGGTGACGGAATCCATCAAGAATGTCTTCGTTCTGGTTCCCGGACTGGTCTACGGAACCGTGGAGTCGGTCCTTTGGGGATTCCTGACCTGGAGTGTGCTGAGGATGCTGCTCGTGGCTGGGTTCTTCAGGTTTTCCGTCGGGGTGCGAATGAGCGACTTTGATTTCGGGGTGCTTCGGAGGATGCTGTCCTACTCCCTCCCCTTTGGTGTCACCACGATCATCGTCTACCTGTTCACGAAGTATCACGGCTTTCTCATGGTGCACTATGCCGATGAGGAGACCTTCGCCGTCTATCGCGCCGGGACGATGCAGTTGCCGCTGGTGATGCTCGTCCTTGAATCGGCCATCCAGATCCTCACGCCCGAGGTGGCGAGGCTGCAGGGGGAAGGGGACAAGGAGGAGATCATCCGAGTCTGTGCCCGGGCAGGGGTCCGCCTGGCGACGCTCTTTCTTCCGATGCTGGCCTTCCTCCTGATCATGGCGGTGGAGTTCATCACGGTCTGTTTCACGGAGGCCTATCTGGGAAGCGTGGCCATCTTCCGGGTCAACCTGATGGAGCTCCTGATCGTGCTGATCATCCTGGACCCGATCATCCGCGCCTTTGAGGAACTGAAATTCCTCAGGCTGAAGCTCTACAGCATCGGGCTGCTGGTCCTGCTGGTTGCCGGACGTCCTGTCATTGAATCCCATGGGGCGGCGGGGGCGGTCGCGCTCACGCTTGGTGTCTACATGATCAACAAGCTGATCACCTTCTGGTGGGTCCGCAGAACGATCGGAATCGACTGGAAGCACATGGTTCATCTTTCCGACCTGCGTCACATCCTGAGGGGCTGTCTGTTTGGGGCGGCCCTTGCCCTTGGCATCAGGGCCGTCGTGCCCGCATGGCTGGAGGGCAGCTTGGGCTGGACCAACTGGTGGACCGCCCTGGGAACCCTTGCGGTTTCCGGACTGCTCTTTGTCGGGGGCTTCCTGCTCGCGCTGGAAGGCGGGATTGGACTCGGGAGGCTGCGCGCCCTGACCGGCCTCAAGCTGGGACGTTCCTGAGTCCTAGCGCTTCAGGTAAAAGATGTGTTCGACCTGGTATTGGGACTCCGTCTTGAGGTCCTCCTCGGAAGTCCACCCGATGCCCTCAAAGTAGGAGAGAAGCTCACTCCTGTTGAAGGCGACATCCACCATCGTCACGCCCGAGTTGTTGAAGTTCGGATACTCGGCGATGACCTGGGTCTTGCTCTTGAAGGGGGTGAAGAGCGTGAGGACCATGCGCTTCTGGAATGACTTGAGCGCATTCTCCAGGATCGCCTTCCACTCCACGTTGTGCTCGAGGACGTGCCGCAGGTGAATCGCATCCACTTCGGTCGTGTATTTGTCCAGCTCGACGATCTTGCTGGCAAACTTGCTGTGTGAACCGTCTATCCCGACGTAGGTCTGGTGCGGCGCGATGTACTTCTTGAATCCTCCGTAGCCGCAGCCCCAGTCCTCGATAACCTTCACGTCCTCGGCGTTCAGGAACGCCGCCGCCATCTCGGCGGTCCGGGGATCGTCGTACATGTCATTGCGATCCGTGTCCTTGTAGAAGCTGTCCCAGAGCCCAAGGCGCGAGTGCTTGCTGGCTTCGACCTCCTCCACGGGCTTGCCGGCGATGCGGTGCCAGGCCTGCTTCAGCTTTCCGGGTAACTTGTTCTCGCTCATGTATCTGAAAAATGGGATGAACCGGCACAACCTGCCGTCGGGACATCGCTACCAGTCCATAGCGGCATTTGCCACCGAATTCTTTATGAGGGAATGCGAAAGCCTTGATCAGGCGAAGATGTCCATGACCGCCTTGCCCTTGCCGTCCTGGGTGACGTAGAAGGGGCGGCCCTCGATGTCAAACTCGGTCTTCGGGCTGATGCCCATGGCGGTCATGATGGTGGAGTGAAGATCTATCACGCTGACGGGATCCTTGACTGCGACGAGGGGACGCTCGTCGGCGGTCTGTCCGTAGAGGTAACCCTTCTTCACGCCACCACCGAACATCGCCACGCTGGTGCCGCCGGTGAAGTGACGGTGCAGGCCATAGTGCTTCATCTCGGTGATGTTGTTCCCCTTGAAGCGCGCCTGGTCGCGGGCGTTGGAGCCGGGCTTGCCCTCGATCAGGGCGTCGCGACTGAATTCCGATGCGATGATCACGAGGGTCCGGTCGAGCAGTCCGCGTTCCTCAAGGTCGAGGATGAGCTGCGCGATGGGGCGGTCGATCTCCTTGTGCATGCGGTCCACGGTGGTGTGTCCGTCGTTGTGGGTGTCCCAGTGCAGGAAGGGGACATACTCGGTGGTCACCTCCACGAAGCGGGCACCGGCCTCCACAAGGCGGCGTGCCAGGAGACAGCCACGCCCGAAGCGGCCTGTGTCATACTTCTCCAGGGATTCCTTCTTCTCCTCATGGATATCGAACGCCTTCCGCTCCTTGGAATTCAAAAGTCGGTAGGCGTTCTCCATGGAGCGGAGCAGTGATTCCTGCTGGTAGTCGCTGGCGTATTCCTTCTGGGGACCCTGTTCGACCAGCTTCTTGAAAAGCTTGTTGCGGTTGGCGAAGCGTCCGGCGGTCATGCCCTCGGGCGGTTGCACGGAGGCGGCGGCCTGCTCGGGATAGGGCAGGTTCATGGGGCCGAACTCATTGCCGAAGAAGCCCGCGGTGGTGAAGGCCTTCAGTTCCTCCTTCTCGCCAACACCCTCCAGGCGTTGCCCGATGTTGATGAAGGGCGGAATGACCGGATTCTTGGGGCCCAACACCTTTGCCATCCAGGCACCGAGGTGGGGACAGGCAACCGTCTGGGGTGGCACGTAGCCCGTGTGCCAGTGGTACTGATGGCGGGAGTGCAGGATGCTTCCCAGGTCGGGCTGCACGGCGGATCGGATCAATGTCCCGCGATCCATGACAGACGCGATATTTTCCATGCCCTCGCAGATCTTGATGTGATCCACGCTGGTGTCGATCGCCGGAAAGGTGCTGAGGACCTTGCTGATCTCCAGTCCGTTTTCGAAAGGGAGGTAGCGTTTCGGATCAAAGGTCTCGGGGGCCGCCATGCCTCCCGCAAGCCAGAGCAGGATGCAGGAATCGGCCTTGGCTTCCGGGTGATCCACGGCACGAACGATCTGGGGTTCGCCCGCCATGGCCGCTGCCATGGACGCGGCCGACAGGCGCTTCAGGAATTCACGGCGGACAATCGGCTCCGGTGCATTGGTATCAAGTTCTACAGACATCACGAAAAACGGGTTACCCCATGAAGGTTACGCAGAGCCCCCAAACACACAAGTCATCAGATGGGGTTGAACAGAAGGCGGATTCGACAGGCTCACCACATGCAAAGAGAACGGAGGGTGGGCATGCCCGAAGGTTTTGGAGTGCGGCAGCCCCCTGCCGCTTTTTCATGGGCCAGGTGGCCTTCAGGCTGCTCGGGATTGAACCGCGGCCGCGAAGCCGCCAGAAGGCTGTGTGAAAACGGTAGGGCCCGTCGCTCCGCGCGGGCCTGTGCTGCGGACGGGGTAACAAGGCCGGTGGTGCGCTGGTAAACCAAGCTCAGGCGCTCACGGAGTGATCGCCCTACCTGATATGGGTGATGTACTCATGCCTTTGGTTGTTGGGGGCGTCTCACCTCCTTTCGGCTGGTTTTCACACAGCCTCTGAAGGCTGGACTCCAACAAAGCCTTCAGGTGGTCTTTGCTCAGGCTTCTTCCGGGGGGTGGACCATCACGAGCTTCCGGATCTCGTTGAGGCGGGCCTTGGGGTCGGTCTTGCTAAGGCGGGGGAATCTGCCGTCCTTCATCACGTAGTCGCCCTTGCGGGTGAGCATGAGCTTGGGCCCGCGGGTCTCGATGATGCTGATGCGGCGGTTGCTCGCGAGGATCTTGATCTTGGAGCATTCCAGCAGAAGCTCCATCGCAAGGGGAAGCTTGCCGAAGCGGTCCTTGAGTTCCTCCTCGATGACCTTGATTTCCTTCGTGGAGCTCATCTGTGCGAGGCGACGATAGATGTCGATACGCTGTGAGGCCTCCTCGACATACTGGAAGGGGACGTAGGCGGGGTGAATGGCATGGAGCGGCTTCTCCCCTTTCACCGGCATCTCGCCCGGGCTCATCGCCAGGAAATCGATGCGCAGGGTGACGGAGACACGGGGTTTGATCTTCTCTCCCTTGAGCGAGGCGACACTCTGCTTTAGGAGCTGGCAGTAGAGCTCGAAACCGACGGCTGTGATGTGCCCACTTTGTTCGGCTCCCAGGAGATTGCCGGCGCCGCGGATGTCGAGGTCGCGCATGGCGATCTTGAAGCCGCTTCCCAGTGAGG
>CAZKNW010000108.1:0-10092 GCA_964554035.1 uncultured Verrucomicrobiota bacterium | reverse complement strand
CCTCTCAGCAACGGCGCGAAGGAATGTCCATCCATGCCTTCGGGATGTTTGATCCCCGCCACATCCAGGAGCGTGGGAAGCAGGTCGACCGCAGAGATCATGTGCTGACGGTCGACAGAGCCGGCCTTGGTGACACCGGGCCATTTCACGATCCAAGGCGTGCGCGTGCTGTGGTGGTAGAGCGCAGTCTTGGCGAAGGGCAAAGGCATGCCATGGTCGGACAGGAAGACCACTACTGTGTTCTTCTCCATTCCGGACCGGCGAAGTTCCTTCATGACCTCACCCAAGCAATCATCCGCCCTCCTCACCGAAGAGTAGTAGTGCGCCAGTTCCAGTCTCACTTCAGGATCATCAAAGAGGAATCCGGGAATCGGCACCTCCTCCGGGGTGAAGACGTGGGTGGGCACATGCGGATCAGGCATGACTTCCTGCTTCTTGCCCATGGCGTAGAAGGGCTTGTGTGGATCGGAAATATTCACCAGCAGGCAGAAGGGCTTGCCCTGCTCCTTCGCTGCATCGAATGCCGCCTTGGCGGAACGGCCGTAGGAGGCGGAATCCTTCACGTGCTGCTTTTCGCCATCGAGCGTCGAGACATCCATATCCCAGTCATAGGGATGGTAGGGAGTTGAATGGGTCACCTTGCCGCGAATGGCGGTCAGGTAGCCCGCTTCCTTCATGAGGTCGCAAAGCACTGGGTAGTCCTTGTCCTTCACCTGGTAGAAGCCCTCGACCCGGTTGTTGTGGGGATAGCGGCCCGAGAACATCACGTTGCGGGAAGGCATGCAGTTGCCGACCTGCACGTGAGCGAATTCGAAGCGAAGCCCCTCCGAGGCCAACTGGTCCATGTGGGGCGTGGTTTCCGGAAGGGCACAGCCATAGGCACCCATCGAGTCGCAGTTCATGTCATCGACGGAGATGAAGAGGATATTGGGCCGCTTGGCGGCGCTTGCGGTTGAAAGACATGCCAGAAGGCCAACCGTCAGAAAGAGGATCGCTCGAAATGGTTTCATACAATGGGAATCTGGAAACATTAGAGCAGCAGCGCCCGCTTGTCACAGTGGTATCCGGTAAGTGTGATCAAAGGTAGGTGCTCTGATCGGCCAAATGCGCCTGACCTGAGCCCGCAGGGCGATGCCTTCTTTGCGTCTTGGCTGCTTGTCTTGAGTGTGGAGGGACGAGCTCCCGTGAGTCCCACTTCAAAACCTCGGAGAGGTGACAGCCAAAGAGCGCTGTCGCGAACATCATGGGCTCACTAAGCCCTGCTCTGATTCTTGGGATGCGCAGGAGCTTATCCCTCCGGTGCAATAAGAATCTCCCGCAGAGGGGCGGAAGACGCTCAGAAAAATGACGTAAAATCGGATGTCGGCTACTTGCTGGACATCCTAAGCGAGTGCCCCTGCCGGGCACACAAAGAAAAGGCGCACCCGGTCCGAGTGCGCCTGATGTGAGAGCCATACCCATCAGGGCAGGATGGAAAACGTCTTAGCCCAGCTTTTCCTGAAGGGCCTTCTCCAGCTTCCTGGAGTCTGCTGCAAAGCGACGGATGCCGTCGGAAAGCTTCTCGGTGGCCATCTGGTCCTCGTTCATCATCCAGCGGAACGAAGCCTCGTTGATCTCGATCTTGTCGAGCTCACAATCCTTGGCGGTTTCCTCGGTCAACCTGGCCTCGACGGATCCCTCGGTCTTCTGCATCTCGCCGAGCAGGTCAGGACTGATGGTAAGGAGGTCGCAACCGGCGAGCTCGATGATCTCACCGACATTACGGAAGCTGGCGCCCATGACCTCGGTCTTGTAGCCGAACTTCTTGTAGTAATTGTAGATGTTGGTGACGGAAACCACGCCCGGGTCCTCATTGGCCGGATAGCTGTCCTTCCCTGTGCTGGCCTTGTACCAGTCAAGGATGCGCCCGACAAAGGGTGAGATGAGCTGGACGCCCGCCTCGGCACAGGCGACAGCCTGGGCGAAGGAGAAGAGGAGCGTGAGGTTGCAGTGGATGCCCTCCTGCTCCAGCTCACGTGCGGCCTCGATGCCTTCCCAGGTGGAAGCCAGCTTGATCAGGATGCGGTCCTTGGAGATCCCGGCCTCCTCGTAGTAGCCGATGAGGGTCTTGGCCTTGGCAATGGAGGCCTCCTTGTCAAAGGACAAACGCGCATCCACCTCGGTGGAAACACGATTGGAGACGATCTTCAGGATCTCACAACCAAACGCGACGGAAAGCTTGTCCATGGCCAGCTCGATGCTGGGGTTGGTTTCCGAGGAAGCCTGCCTGGTCTCGGCCAGGACCTTGTCCACGATTTCCGCGTATTCGTCCATGCTGGCCGCCTTGAGCAGGAGGCTGGGATTGGTGGTGGCGTCGCGGGGCTGGAACTGCTGGATGCTGCTGAAGTCACCCGTGTCCGCCACGATGATGGAGTGTTGCTTGAGACCGTCGAGAAGGTTGTTGTCTGGCATGATGATTATCTGAACTGAACGTTAAACGGCCTTCAGGACCGCTCGAATTTGAATGACCATGGTTTCACCATGAGGCGCATCCGAGGCAAGCAAATTTCAGCCGAATGCGGTCCATGATGCTCATGTTTTGCATGAATGTGACCTGAAACACGGGCTGGAGCCGTGCCACCGGGGTTCATATGGGTTGCACCCAATTCGGCTTGTACGCAGGCTACCCCCCGTCTTCAACATGCAGCTAGGCCAAAAAAGCGCAACCTCCCCGGCAAGTCCCTTCCCCTCTGGATGGTGATCCACCTATGCCATTGCGCACTGCTCCTGTTGCTCTGGCTGCTGTTCCAGGCCACCGCTTCCGCCTGTGACTGGCTCGTGGTCCAACTGGCGGAGTCCGGCAGGCTCCCGATCGAGAACGGCCGATCGATGATCCATTTCCTGGGCGTCTGGATTCCCATCTACAACTACGCGGCGGGCCTCCTCATCCTCTTTGGCTGGATCCCACTGGACCGGGGCAAGGAGGCATCTCCCTTCCGACTCCTCCGTCAAAACCGCTTCGCCCTCGCCGTCCTTGCCTTCCTGAGGACGCGACGTGCCACACGCTCCCTGCCCCTTCTCAGGGCCCATCGAAACCGTGGAGCCCTGGTTCTGGTTAAATGGTATTTTCTCCCCATCGCCATCGGCTCCACCATCGGCACCCTCCAGAACTGGGGCAGCTTCTTCGAGATGGTGGGGGCATGGAGGGATATCCTGGACCAGGGTGGAACATGGGAAGGTCTCAGCGCCGAGATGGCGAAGCGTGGGATGATGCACCCAACCCAACAGCTCTTTCACTATCCCATCACTTACGGAGTGCTGCTGATTGACGGCCTTTTCGCCTCGCTCGGATATCTGTCGGAACACCCGAAGGCGGGAGGGAGGATCAGGGCCGTGGACCGCAGGCCCTCCTCGTGGTTGGTCTGCCTCCCGTGCTATCCGCCCCTCCTGATCTTCACCACACTTCTTTTGAGCCAGAGCCGGACCTCAGACGACCTGCTCTTTGGTGGTAATGCCGCCTTCGTCATGTCCTGCCAGTTGACCGGGCTGCTCTTTTTCCTCCTTTACGGTATCAGCGTCGTCGCCATGGGTGGGCGCTACTCCAACCTCACCTTCCGGTCCGTGGTCTCAACAGGACCCTTCAGGTTCATCCGCCACCCGCTTTACACCTTCAAGATCCTGGGGTGGTTCTTCGAGTGGCTGCCCCTGCTCGGATCCGGCGCCAATCTCGTGGCCTTCACGGGCTGGGCCCTGCTTTACGCCATGAGGATCCAGACGGAGGAGCGGTTCCTTGGACAATACCCCGAATACCGCGAATACCGTGAAAAGGTGCGTTGGAAATGCATTCCGGGTGTCTGGTAGGCGATTGTTCCATCCTTGCAACCTCCGTTTTACTTCTTGTGCTGTCAGGTTTTGTGGACATATTTACCACGTAGTACGTGATGAGTAAGGCAAGTCTTAACACCCTTTTCGGCTCGCAGACTGACCCCGCCTCAGGCATGGGCGATACCAGCCATGCCGATTGGGAACCCAACACAGACGTCTACGCCACACCGGAGGGTGTGGTGGTCAAGATGGAGCTGGCGGGCATCAGCAAGGAGAACCTGGAGATCTCGGTGGATGGCCAGTTCCTGACCGTCTCGGGAAATCGTCCGGACGGCTGCAGGATGCCCAACTGCAAGTTCCAGGTGATGGAGATCCATTACGGCAAGTTTGAGCGATCCGTGGAACTGCCCGATCGCTGTGATCTTTCGAAGGCACGGGCCCTCTACCAGAACGGCTTCCTTCGTGTCGATGTCCCCTACCTGAGCAAATCCCCCAAGAAACGTCGTATCCAGATCAGCTGAACCACCGGAGACTCATTTCACGCGTGAAATAAAACCGTGTTCCTCCACCTCCTGAAGGGTGGGACAACGACACAATGGGCAACTCCGACACTGAACTCATCAGCATCCAGGACGCCTCCTCCAGCGAGGGTGGCAGCTCCAGGCAGGGAGATCCCCTTCCCGATGCCGTCCCGGTTCTCGGTCTTTCGGACATCGTCGTCTTCCCCGGTATGGTGGCACCACTCCTCGTGGACACGCCCGAGGCCATCCAACTGATCGACGACGTCGTGGGCGGCAACCGCATCGTGGCCCTGGTCCTGCAGAAAAACCCCGATGCCGACAATCCGACACCGGAGGAGCTTCACGTCCATGGCTGCGTCGCCAAGGTCCTCAAGATGCTCAAGTTCCCGGACAACACCGTGCGCGTCCTCGTGCAGGGCCTCAGGAGGGTCGAGATCACCCGCTACCGCTCGAAACGCCCCTACCTCAAGGCCTCGGTCAATTACCTTGAGGAGCCGGCACCGGAATCCCCCAGGCTGACCGCCCTCTACCGCAGTGCCCGCGATCTCTTCGAGGAAATCACCAATCTTTCCCCCGGCCTGAACGAACAGGTGAAGGTGGCCGCCATCAACATCGAGAACCCGGCGCGGCTCGCCGACCTGATCGCCGCCAACCTCAACCTGGAACTGGAGCAGCGACAGGAAATGCTGGCCACGGCCAACGTGATGGAGCGCCTTTCCCTGCTCATCCCCTTCCTCAACCGTGAGCGCGAGGTCTTGAGCATCGGCAGCAAGATCCAGCAGGAGGTGGCCGAGAACATTTCACGAGGGCAGCGGGATGTCTTCATCCGCGAACAGATCCGCGCCCTGCAGCGCGAGCTGGGGGAAGGCGATCCGGCCCAGAACGAGATCCAGGAATTCCAGGACAGGATCGAGGAGGGGGGACTTCCGGAAGAGGCGCTCAAGGTGGCCAACAAGGAACTCGAGCGCCTTCAGCAGACGCCCTCCGCCGTGGCGGAATACACCGTGATCCGGAACTACCTGGAACACATCCTGAACCTTCCCTGGAACCGCTCCACCAAGGACCAGATCGATTTCAAGGAGGCCTCCCGCATCCTGAACGAACACCACTTCGGGCTCAGCAAGGTGAAGGACCGCCTGCTGGAATACCTCGCAGTGCTGAAGCTGAACCAAAGCCTGCGTGGCCCGATCCTCTGCCTGGCCGGCCCTCCAGGTGTCGGAAAGACCTCCCTTGCCGGATCCCTTGCCAAGGCGCTCGGTCGCAAGTTCGTCCGCATGGCCCTGGGTGGTGTGCGGGACGAGGCCGAGATCCGCGGGCATCGCAGGACCTACATCGGCGCCATGCCCGGCCGGATCATCAAGGCCTACGAGCGCGCCGAGACCAACAACCCCGTCATCCTGCTGGACGAAATCGACAAGCCGGCCTCCGATTTCCGTGGCGACCCCGCATCCGCGCTGCTCGAGGTGCTGGATCCGGAACAGAACCGGCATTTCACGGATCACTACCTGGATCTTCCCTTCGACCTTTCCAAGACCCTCTTCGTTGCCACGGCCAACTGGCTCGATCCCATCCACCCCGCATTGAGGGACCGCATGGAGATCATCGAACTTCCGAGCTACACCCGCTCCGAGAAGCTTGAGATCGCCACCCGCCACCTGGTGCCACGCCAGATCGAGCAGCATGGCTTGAAGAAGTCCCAGCTGAAGCTTCCCAAGACCACGCTCGCCAAGCTGATAGACGACTACACCCGCGAGGCAGGCTGTCGCCAACTGGAACGCGAGATCGCCTCATTGACCCGCAAGAGCGTGCGGAAGATCGTGGTTTCGCGCGGTCGGACCAGGACGGTGAAGATCCAGCCCGATGACCTTTCCGATCTCTTGGGCCCTCCGAAGTTCCACAACGAACTGGCCGAGAAGATCATCGACTGCGGGATCGTGACCGGCCTGGCATGGACCCCGGTGGGTGGCGACATCCTCTTCATCGAGGCCACAAAGGTACCAGGCAAGGGAAGACTCACACTCACGGGATCACTCGGTGACGTGATGAAGGAAAGCGCCCAGACCGCATTCACCCTGCTTCGAAGCCGGGCCGAGGAACTGAAGCTTGATCCTGAGCTTTTCGAGAAGAACGATCTTCACATCCACGTTCCCGCGGGTGCCACCCCCAAGGACGGCCCAAGCGCTGGCGTGACCATCTTCACCGCACTGGCATCCCTCTTCACCGGAAGGCGCGCGCGGTCGGACGTGGCCATGACGGGTGAGATCAGCCTGCGCGGCAGGGTCCTCCCAGTTGGAGGCATCAAGGAAAAGGTGCTGGCCGCCCACCGTTCCGGTATTCGCCGACTGGTCCTTTCCTCACAAAACGAGAAGGATTGGGCGGAAGTTCCCGAAGAAACACGGAAACGATTGAAGGTTGCGTTTGTTCAGAACGTCTTCGAAGTATTGCCCGAAGCGTTGTTGAAGAAATGAGACTTTCCCGTTTGATCCCAATCCTGCTCGTGTGCCTTCACCTGGCACCTTCCCTCTTTTCGGCCGAGATCGAAGGCAACCCCGAACTGGAAGGGATCCTCATCTCCCGCAGGATCCTCATGCAGCGACCCGATGGAAACCAGTCCATGACGGGCACCCTCACCACCCGGGGCAAGCGCGACCGATCCGAAACGAAGATCCAGTTCGATGTTGAGCTCAATGAGAAGGGCTGGGTCACTTCCTACAGCTCCAAAGGCGAAAAGGGGGAGACGCGGATCGCCATCGAACACCAGGGCACGGAATCCATCCGCTTCCATCTCAAGCAACCGGGAGAGGAATCCCCCAAGGACCTTTCGTTTGCGCAGAGTCATCAGCCTTTCGCCGGTTCCGCCTTCTGGATATCGGACCTTGCCTATCCGAAGTGCTCGTTCTTCCTGTGGCCCTCCCAAAAGCTCTTGAAGAAGGAGATCCGGCGCGGGCAGTCCTGTTTCGTCCTCGAGAGCATCCACCCGTCCCCAACACCAGGCGAGTATGCCAAGGCGGTTTCATGGATTGATGAAGACACCCTTGGGCCCGTGGAGATCCACACCTACGACACCGATGACAAGCGGTGGAAGGAGTTCAGGCCCAAATCCTTCAAGAAGGTCAACGGGCGCTACGAGGTGGAGGAACTCGAAATCCGCGACCGCAAGGAGGACATCCGCTCCACCATCGAGTTCGATCTTTAGCTTCCCGTATCTTCATCCGGTGCTGGGACTTTCACAAGCAGGATCAAGGAAGCTCCAATCCGGAACCGGGCATCCATTCATTTTTCTCATCCATCCGGTCATATTTTTCGTTTGAGGGGTATCAAGGCTGTGCCGATAGGCTGAATCGACATGAACGTTTTGGCGGACGTTCACTTCGCTTAGAGTCCGAAATCCGGACGACCTATCGATGAAAACCAGTAATACGTATCTGATCGGCAAAGGGAAAGCAGGGTGGCTCGGTTCAGTGCTCTTCCTCTCTTCACTCTTCAACACCAACGCGGAGACCGTGGAATCTTCCTCCATCCCCGGACTTGATCTGCTCTGGGTCCTTGTGGCGACAGCCCTTGTCTTCCTGATGCAGGCAGGCTTCATGTGCCTTGAGACCGGATTCGTCCGCGCCAAGAACTCCATCAACGTCGCGGTGAAGAACATGTCGGACTTTGTCATCTCGGTCGCCCTCTTCTGGCTGGTGGGATTTGGCCTGATGTTTGGACAATCCGCCTCCTTCGCGAATGGCTGGCTGGGATGGAGTGATTTTGCCATCTCCATCGGGGGCAACTTTGACCGCGCAGGCTTCTTCGTTTTCCAGGCGGTCTTTTGCGGTGCCGCCGCCACGATCGTTTCCGGCGCGGTGGCTGAAAGGGCACGCTTTTCTTCCTATCTGATCATCACGGCGATGGTGGCCCTGCTGATCTATCCCGTGTTCGGACACTGGGCCTGGGCAAGCCTCCTTCACGGAGACAGTCCCGGCTGGCCGGAGCAGAAGGGCTTTCTCGACTTTGCAGGATCCACGGTGGTGCACTCAGTCGGTGCGTGGGTGGCCCTTGCCATGATCATGGTCCTGGGCCCCCGCCGGGACCGGTTCAACAAGGATGGAACGGCCAATGCGATCCAGCCGCACAACATCCTGCTGGTCTACCTGGGCGGCTTCCTGTTGTTCTTTGGATGGTTCGGCTTCAACTGCGGCAGCACGGGCGCGGTTACTCCGGAGATCGCAGGCATCGCCCTCGCCACGGTGATCGCGGCCGTCTTCGGGGCAATCGGTGCAGGAGGTCTCAACTGGATCCTGAACCAAGGCCACGGTCCCCAGCCGGATTCCATCATCAATGGCCTGCTGGGAGGACTGGTCGGCATCACCGCGGGCTGCAACCTGCTTGAGCCATGGGCAGCGGCCTGTGTCGGTCTCATCTCGGGCTTCCTCGTCGTCGGTGCCACCGCTCTTCTGGAGCGCTTCAAGCTGGACGATGCGGTCAGCGCCATTCCGGTCCATGGTTTCTGCGGGGCGTTTGGAACCATCGCAACCGCCTTGTTCATGCCCTCTTCCGCACTTGCCGAAGGTGTCACAAGGCTGAATCAGGTGGGCATTCAATGCCTGGGCGTTGGAGTCTGCTTTGCATGGAGTTTCGGCATCGCCTTCCTGCTGATCTCCATCATCAACAAGGGCAAGGGCATCCGTGTCGATGCCCGGTCCGAGCATCTCGGACTCAACATCGCCGAGCACGAGGCCAGCTCCAGCCTGCTCGACCTGGCAAACGCCATGTCCTACGTGACCCGTTCCAAGGACTACAAGACACGCGTACCGATCGAGATCGGTACGGAGGTGGGCGATCTTGCCCGAAGCTTCAACCTCCTGATGGAGGCCGCTGAAAACTCAAAGAAAAAGGAACTGGATTCCTTCGATGCCTTCATGGCCAGGCAGGTGCAGCAGATCTCCCAGGATGCCGCCTCCATCATGGTGGCCGTACGCGATGTCTCGACCCGGACGGAAGCCTCTTCCCATGTCATCGAGAAGGTGGCCCTCGAGGTCGAAAGGATGCAGGGCTCCCTGGACAAGACGCTCACCGACCTGATGAATCAGTGCTCAGGAAGTGCCGAGAAGGTGGAACAGATCATCAAGCAGATTGAGAACATCGCCTTCCAGACCAACATCCTGGCCCTCAACGCCAACGTGGAGGCGGCCCGCGCAGGCGAGGCCGGTGCCGGATTCAGCGTGGTGGCCGACGAGGTCCGTAGACTGGCCGAGCATTCCACCCTGTCTTCCGGGGAGGTCCGCGAACAGATGAATGCCCTCTCGAGGCTGAACGATGAGATTGCCCACGCCATCCACGCCAAGACCGAGGAGGTGGCGCATATCAAATCCACGATCGAGGACGTCGCGAGGGACAATCGCGATCAGGTGGGACTGGTCCAGAAGGTAGGCGAGGCGGCCAGGCGCGTCGGGCAGCAGGTTTCCTCCATGCTGTCCAGTTTCAGGGAACTCCTCGGAAGCCCGGGCGAAAAGGAAACGCTCCCGGAATTCGAAACCCGCATTCCCCTGCGGGTCAGCGAGGAAGAACCCGCCTTCAGCTCAAACTGATCAGGCGAGAATATCCTTCACCACATGACCGTGGACATCGGTCAGTCGGAAGTCACGTCCATCATAACGGAAGGTGAGCTTCTCGTGGTCGAGCCCAAGCTGGTGAAGGATGGTGGCATGAAGGTCATGCACATGGACCTTGTTCTCGACCGCCATGTGCCCCATGTCATCGGTCAAACCGTAGCTCATGCCGG
>CAZKNW010000107.1:9925-10203 GCA_964554035.1 uncultured Verrucomicrobiota bacterium | reverse complement strand
ACGATGGATACGAGAAGAACGTCATCATCGAGCGCCCTGGAGCCCTCCGGACCCATCTCAAGGACCTCGATGGGGATGGAGACCTCGATTTCATCGTCATCTTTGCCCAGCATAGGGAAGGAATCTATCGCTTCTTGAACCAGGGAGGAGGACGGGACTGGGTGATGGAGACCATCAGGGAGTTCCATCCTGCCTGGGGGCTTTGCTACATGGAGCCGGTCGATTTCAACAAGGATGGGGTGGAAGACCTGCTGGGCGTCAACGGCGACAACGGGGAT
>CAZKNW010000107.1:0-9915 GCA_964554035.1 uncultured Verrucomicrobiota bacterium | reverse complement strand
CCCCGACTACAAGTATCCCCACAAGCACTATCATGGCATCAGGATCTATCAGGGGGATGGGCAGGGAGGATACGAGGAATCCCTGTTCCTTCCCCAGTTCGGTGTCTATCAGGCCAATGCCCGGGACTATGATCTCGATGGGGACATCGATATCGCAGCCATATCGTTCTTCCCTGATTATGACCGGGCTCCTGGGGAGGCCTTCGTCCTCTACGAGAATAATGGAAAGAACGATTTTCGAGGATGGACCTTTGACAAGGTGTTGGAAGGTCGCTGGATCGTGATGGATTCAGGGGATCTCGACGGGGATGGAGATCAGGATATCGTGATCGGATCCCTTTTGGCAGGGCCAGGGCACATGCCAGAAGCGGCCAAGGCACTTTGGGAAAACATCGGTGGCGAAGCGGTTGTCCTCTGGAACACGACCCGGGAGAAGGACCCCAAGGTGGTCATGGGAAGGACGTTTTTACGTGACAACCCTTGATTTGCACTATACCCACTTCGACATTCCCAAGTGGCTCCAAATGAGTCACTTGGGTATTTGGTAGTCACTTTGTGTGATTGCGCGATTGTGAGAATCAGTTTTTTTAGTGATTATTCAGACGTCACAATCCCTTTGGTTCGGGGTCTTGTCGTCTCAAAATTGAACAAAATGATGAAGATTCGGTTGAAAACGGTTTCAAAGCTGGTTGGGGTTGCTTGTGTGGCAAGTCTTGTTGTGGGTTGTGGCGATGATCCCAAGGGAGCTGAACTCGCAGGACAGGGTGGTGAGACGACGGATCTTCCCGCAGATTACCTTCCCGAAGATGAGGAAGCAGCCAAGGCTGCGGGCGGAAACCCGGTTGCCGCTACGGATCTTCCGACACTTCCCGAGGTCATGCAAAACAACCAGCCCATGACGGACAACGTCGCAGCCTTGGGGGAGCTGGCTGAGGATGACATGGGACGCGATGTTCCCGTCGTCAAGGCACTGAATATCGCCGCCGAGCAATTTGAGATGAACGCGCAGATGCTGGAACAGGCCGGTATGAATGCACCCAAGTTCACAAATGTTTTCCAATTGGTACAGTTCGGCATCGTTAAGGGCATTCCCAAGGCTCCTGAGGGCAAGAAATACGCCGTTCAGGACGGCAAGGTTGTGCTGCTCGATCTTTAATTCCCAAACCCCTTGAAAGTATTAACATGAAGCGATCCCCATCATTCATTCGTAAATCGATCAAGGCCTTTACTCTTATTGAGTTGCTGGTCGTGATCGCCATCATCGCCATTCTGGCGGGAATGCTCCTTCCTGCTCTTGCAAAGGCGAAAACCAAGGCTCTTACCGCAAGGTGCCAAAGCAACCTGAAGCAGATCATGAATCAAACGTTCATGTATCAGGCAGACAACAAGGACACGCTTCCTTATGCCAGTTCCAACGTCCAGGGTACTTGGGGTTGGGGTATCTCTTGGGATGAGTTGATGCTCCCTTACGGAAACACTGTCTGGCGCACCTACGGCTCGGGATCCACTCAGTATGGAACCTATAATGATTATCGCTGGCACTACGCCATCCATGCCAATTCCGGAGAGTCTGAGCCTAAGGCGGACGACGCTCTGCTTTGTCCGGCGGACAAGACCAGAACCTGGTCTGTCCAGACTGGTTCAAACTGGCGCCATGCCCGCCGCACCTACTCCATGGCCGCAAGCTCCATGGGTGTGAGGGACAACTGGAGGCAGAATGCCGGTTCCCCTGTTTCAGAGGATTGGCCTCCCAACCCCAACGCCCGCACTGGTGTGGGTGTTTCCATCGGTCACAGCCCCGGTAACATGGGCTATGTCCGTGCCGAACGCTACTTCCGTTGGGATACGCGCGACGATGCAACTGGTAATGATCCCCGTCGTTGGCGGAATCAGCCTGGTATGCCTACAGGCGTGATCCCTGACCAGGCTTCGACCATGAGCTTTACCGAGCTCGTTTCCTACAACAACGAGTGCGGCGAATGGGTGCAGGCAGCCATTCATGAAATCCGCCGTCATTGGCGTTCGGCCAGTGAGGATGGTAATCCTTGGGGGGCAGGAGCGACCTCCGGTTGGGGTGCTCAGGAGACCAACCGCATGGAGCAGCGTCCTGACGAGTTCCACGGCAAGGCCATCTACAACTACGCCTTCATTGACGGTCACATCGAGAACATGCACGCCCGCGGTTCTCTGGGACAGGCCGGCGGATGGCGCCAGTCTGGTATCTGGACGATTAATCCCACCGACTAGTCGCTGGGCACACATCTGATATCTCAAGGAGCGGCCGAAGTTTTCGGCCGCTCTTTTTTTTGCCTTTCCAACCTCCATCGATCAGACTTCTCCCTGAACGACACCATTCCTCCCAAGGGTGGACAAGATGTCTTCCCACCTTCCATGAAGAAATTTTTTAATCTGGCGCTTCTGGCGGCGTTGATACTGGGCCTCCTGTTGGGTCATCAGCTTGGAAAGAAGCAGCAGGCACCGGAGAGCGGTCCTGCTTCCGTTCCTGAGAAGGAAGCTGTGATTTTTAAGAGTGAGGATCAGGCGGAGATCGTTGAAAGGGGACGGTTCCTGTCCAAGACACTCTGTGTTCGATGTCATGACTACGTGCCCCCGGAGCGCTACCCGAAAAGGGCTTGGGCGATGGACGTGCTGCCGGTCATGGAGGTCCTGATGGGGGCCGTGCGGGATCCCTATGATCAGCTTGAGGATGCTCCCGTTCTGCGTGAGCTTGACTTTGTTCCTGAGCCGGCATTGATGACTCCGGCTGACAAGAATGCCATTGCTGCATTCTACCTTGCGATGGCGCCGGACAACCTGCCTCCAATGCCTGACATCCCTTTCGTGCGAAATGAGAAGGAACTTCCCGGTTTTTCCATGGTTTTGACTGAGAGGTTTGAGCGCGCCGGTACCTCGATGTTGGAGATCTCAGAGAAAGACCAGATGGTCTATCTGGGAAGGAGAAAACCGAATTCGCTGGCTGTCTATGGACCGGATGGGAAGCGCATCGGCGCCGTTGGACTGGATGGGGCTCCCCTCAGGATGGAGGAACGGGGTGATCGACTCTATTTCGCCCTGATGCCTCATCTGCTTGGAACGGATTATCAGGAAGGCGCAATTGCCTTCATCTCCTCGATGAGGAGCCAAACCCGCGAGAATGGAGTGGTGGCCGAAGGCTTGCCCAGGGTCTCGTGGATTGAGATGAGAAACCTCGATGGCGATCCGTTGGACGAGATAGTCTTCTGTGCTCCGGGGCAGTGGGTAGGGCGGTTGGGCATCCTTGACCAGAAACCGGATGGCAGCTGGGCCGAGCGCGTGCTCCTGAACCGTCCCGGTGTCTTTCGGACGCAATGGATCGACTTGAATGAGGACGGCCACGATGATCTTGTGGCCTTGGTTGGGCAGGCGGAAGAGGGGGTCCTGTGGTTTGATCGTCATCCGGAGGCGAACTTCCAGATGAGGCCGCTTCTTGAGTTTTTACCCGATTTCGGGATCACCCACATGGAGTGGGTCGATCTGAACGGTGACGGAAGAAAGGACCTGATGATCTCCAGTGGGTATGAGGGAGATTTCTCTCACTTTCCAAAGATGGCACGTCGGGAGCAGGGGATCTACATCTATCTGAATGAAGGGGCACTGGCCTTCCGGAAGGCAGGGGTGATTGCGATCCGGGGTGTCACCCAGTTCAACGCGCGGGACTATGACCAGGATGGAGATGTGGATGTGGCTGCGGTGGCCTATTTCGCGGATCATTCGCGGGAAGATCCCGGATTCGCCTACTTCGAAAACAAGGGTGGAGGAAACTTCGAGGGCCATACCGTCGAGCTCCTGAAGGCAGGGCATTGGCTCGTGATGGATTCCGGGGACCTCGATGGCGACGGGGACCTGGACATTGTCATAGGTTCCAACACGATGGGACCAGGGATATTTCCCCCGGATCTTCATTCCGCATGGGTGGATTCTTCTCCCGAATTCCTGATCCTCCGCAACGACTGACGGGTTGATTCCCTGCTTCGGAATTTCCCGATTCCCCTCCGGTTCTTCTTGCTACATGGGTGGGCATGCCCTATCTGAAGCCTTTCCACCGACGCAGTCCGTTTTTGTGATCAGGACACCCTTGACCCCGTGTCCATGCAGGTGGAAAAATTTTTTAACAATTCTCGTCCACCTCTTTCGGTGACCTCCGTTAAGTGTGTTACCGACAAGCGACTGGGCGGCAACCTAGTCCAACACCTACAGAAAAAACTATGAAGAAAGAACTCCTACTAGCCGGCATTGCTGCCTTGTTTGTTGCTTGTGGTAACAGCACTCCTGAGCCTGAAGCCGAGGGTCCGCCCCTGACTCCTGAAGAATATTTTGAAAAGGTGGAAGCTCAGGGAGGCTCCGTGCCGCCTCCTCCCCCAGCCCCTGATGCCACAGCCTCGGCCCCTGCGCCCATGACCAACGACCAGTTGTTCAAGCAGTACAACGACGGCGGTGAGCACACCGACACGATCGTGTTGTTGGAGAAGGTCGTGGAGGCCTACGAGATGCAACGCTCCCTGCCGGATATCTGCGACTGTGTGCCGAACAACAACCGCAAGATCCCAGCCTTGACCAGTCTTGAGCAGCTGGTGCAGTTCCGATTCATCAGAGCACTTCCGCCTGCTCCGGAAGGACAAAAATTTGTACTCAACCCAGAAACCGGGAAAGTAACCTTGCAGCCCGCACAGTAACCCGGGGTTGGGGGAGGTACACAACCCCCCCAAAACCCTAATAAATGAAAAAAAGTAGTTCATACTCATCGATCAAGAGGAACCAGGCGTTCACCCTGATCGAGCTTCTGGTGGTGATCGCGATCATTGCCATCCTGGCAGCCATGCTGCTCCCTGCGCTTGCAAAGGCGCGTCAAAAGGCCCAGGCATCCGCCTGCATGAGCAATCTCAAGCAGATGGGCAATGCTGTTGCCATGTATCTCGTCGACAACCGGGACAAGCTCCCCTACGGCTACACGAGGAATGCTCCCACTGGAGAAGGCATCTCCTGGGATGAGCTGATTCAGGCCTACACCGGGGAACAGTGGATCAGCTACCGCGAGGATGGCACCACCGCCGTTGCCGACCCGAACTGGAACCATGCCTATCGCAATCTGGATCCGGACCGCGACAAGGTCTACACCTGTCCGGCCGACAAGATTGTGGGGCTTTCCACGGCGACCGCCGGTATGTGGCGTCACTTCCGCAGATCCTATGCGATGCCCCAGTCCAACAATGGTTACACCGCGACCTTCAATGAGTCCGGTGGTGCCGCCACGGCAAGCGACTGGCCTCCCAACCCCTCGATGAACACCGCCATCGGTGTGGTTGTCCAGAAGAACAGCGACAATGCCGGCAGCGTGAATGGTGGACGTTACCGTTGGCGCTCTGGCACCAGTGATGACAGCACCACCCCCAAGTTCTTCCGCAACCAGCAGGCGATCCCGGCCGGTGCCGTCTCTGACGGATCCTCCGTGCTGATGCTCACCGAGCGGATCAGCGACGAGAACTACAAGGGCAACTGGGGATGGGCCGAGGTTGCGAGGATTGCGGACCAGTTCCGTGGCTACGATGCCAACGGCAATGTCAGCAACCAGGCCATCGCCGGCCGCCAGGGGATGAGTGCGAATGAACTGCACGGCAGGGTCAAGTACAACTACCTGTTCGTGGACGGGCATGCAGAGCTGATCGAAAGCCGCGGCACCTTGAGTGACAGTGGCCAGAGCACGCTCGACCGCCAGACCGGCATGTGGACGGTCAATCCTACGCAATAATCGGGGTCAAATAGACAATTAAGACCACCTTCAACCGCGGTTGGAGGTGGTTTTTTTGTGTACCGTGGCCCAAAAGGGTGATGGTCGGTAACGTCCATTTCGCTAGGTTGATTACATCGAACCTCAGGAACTATGGAAATGTGGAATCGCTGATTCCCTCCATTAGTTCACCTTAAACGAACGAACCTCAGCGTTATGAAAAAAAACAAGCCAACGGTGCCCCGCGAAAGTTCGGGTGCCTTTACCCTGATCGAACTCCTGGTGGTCATTGCGATCATCGCCATCCTGGCCGCCATGTTGCTTCCGGCGCTCGCCAAGGCCAAGCAGAAGGCCCAGTCCTCGGCCTGTAGTGCCAACCTCAAGCAGTTGGGTAATGCGACAATGATGTACTTGGCCGACAACAAGGATACGCTCCCTTACGCCTATACAAGGAATGGCTCCAACGGGATGGGTATTTCCTGGGATGAACTACTTCAGGCTTATTCCCAGGACCAATGGGTGAATCGAAGGGAGAATGGAACCTTTGGTATCTCCAACCCGGACTGGAATCACGCCTACAGGAACATGGACCCTCCCAAGCACAAGTTCCTGGGCTGCCCGGCCGATCAGGTCATCTCGACTTCAGCGAGAAACAACAACACCTGGCGTCATTTCCGTCGTTCCTATGCAATGCCCCAGAGCAACAATGGGTATCAGTCCACCTTTAACCTTAACGGAAATGCGGCAAAGCCCACCGACTGGCCACCCAATCCTGCCATGAACACAGGTATTGGAATCAACCTCCGCAAGAACTCTGATAACTCAGGTGGAGTGAATGGCGGCCGTTATCGTTGGAAGTCAGGCACGAACGACGACAACGTCACTCCCAAGTTCTTTCGTAATCAGGTCGGTCTGCCTGCCGGAGTGGTTTCGGATCCATCCAGTGTGATCATGCTGACCGAGCGTATTTCCGATGGAAACTACGTTGGACAGTGGAATTGGAGTGAGGTTCCCCGCATCGCGGCTCAATTCCGCTATCATAATGCAAACGGAAACATCAGTAACCAAAACGGTGCTGGATTGCTGGGACAGAGCCCGGTCAACTTCCATGGACGTGTCGGGCAGGGAGTCAACTACAACTACCTTTATGTCGATGGACATGCCGAGTTCAAGACTTCACGCGGCACCCTGAGTGATGCCGGGCAGAGCAGCATCGGTGACCAGTCGGGTGAATGGACCATTGATCCAACCAAGTAACCCCCTTCTAAAAGCCATACTTACACAAGCCGTCCCCGCTTTGTGGGGACGGCTTTTCTTTTGCCTATGCGCAATTTTTGCGCATAGGCCGAATGGGTGATGTCAGGAAGATGACTTCTTGTCCGTTCGGATTGCTGACAATGGGAAAACCGCCTTGCCGCTGAGTCGCGACGGGCCTTCGATCCCGACTAACAACGTAGTATACGAACCCTATGAAAATGTCAGATCACAAGCGTCTCCGTCTGTTCCGGGATGCGTTTACGCTGATTGAGTTGCTGGTGGTGATTGCCATAATCGCCATTCTCGCCGCCATGCTTCTCCCAGCGCTGGCGAAAGCCCGCCAGAAGGCACAGGCAGCCGCCTGTCTGGGCAACCTCAAGCAGCTCGGCAATGCGGTCATGATGTATCTGTCCGACAACAAGGATACTCTTCCTTATGCTTACACAAGGAACGATGTCGACGGTCAGGGCGTCTCCTGGGATGAACTCCTGCAGACCTACACCTCCGAACAGTGGATCAACTATCGTGAGGATGGAACCTTTGGGGTTCATGATCCCAACTGGAACCATGCCTACCGCAACATGAATCCTCCGAAGCACAAGTTCTTTTCGTGCCCTGCGGATCAGGTCATCGCGGAATCGGCCCGGAACAATGCCACATGGCGTCACTTCCGCCGTTCCTATTCCATGCCTCAGTCCAACAACGGCTACACCGCCACGTTCAATGAATCCGGTGGAGCCGCTGCGGCAAACGACTGGCCTCCGAATCCTGCAATGAACACGGCCATCGGCATCAACATGCGGAAGGGCAATGATGCCGGAACCGGAGTCAATGGTGGTCGCTACCGCTGGCGTTCGGGCACGGCTGATGACGCCACGACACCCAAGTTCTTCCGGAACCAGGTGGGTCTGCCTGCCTCAGCTGTTCAGGATGGATCCCAGGTGTTGATGTTGACCGAGCGTATCAGCGATGGGAGCTACGTGGGTCAGTGGAATTGGGCCGAAGTGGCCAGGATTGGCGACCAGTTCCGTGGGCACAACGCCAACGGTGACATCAGTGACCAGAACCGCGCCGGGCTCATGGGGCAAAGCCCCGTCAACTTCCACGGACGTGTGAAGTACAACTACCTCTTTGTGGATGGACACGGTGAGTTCCTCGAGAGCCGCGGCACGCTGAGCGACAGTGGTCAGAGCACCAATGGCCGCCAGACAGGCATGTGGACCATCAATCCTGCGAACTGATCTGACCCTCAAGTATTGTTTCGCAAAGGCCGTCTCGGAAGTCCGTTCCGGGGTGGCCTTTGCCTTTGGTGAGACGAAGATCTGATAGTCCATATGGGTTAGGCCTAAAGGATGAGTCCGGAATCATGTCCGGGAAGCGTTTTAATGTCAGAACGGAAGACTCTTGGGTCGTTAGGGCGGCCCTGTTCGGTGCTTCCACCCAGACAAACCCGAAGTAAAACGTATGAAAAACTCAGAAACCCGGCGCCTACGCAATGCGTTCACGCTAATCGAGTTGCTGGTGGTGATTGCGATCATCGCCATCTTGGCCGCCATGCTCCTGCCGGCCCTCGCGAAGGCCAAGCAGAAGGCGCAAGTATCGGCCTGTGCTGCCAACCTCAAGCAGTTGGGCAACGCCGCAATGATGTATCTTGCGGACAACAAGGACACCCTCCCCTACTGCTATACTCGCAATGATTCGAATGGGATGGGTATTTCCTGGGACGAGCTGGTCCAAGCCTACACGCAGGACCAGTGGGTCAATCGCCGTGAAGACGGAACGTTTGGTATTCACAATCCGGATTGGAACCACGCCTATCGGAACATGGACCCGCCAAAGCACAAGTTTCTTTCGTGTCCCTCCGACCAGGTGATCTCCACCTCGACAAGGAACAAGAATACCTGGCGTCTTTTTCGTCGCTCGTATGCGATGCCGCAGTCGAACAACGGCTATCAGGCCACCTTCAACTCCGGTGCCAATGCCCAGAAAGCAAGCGACTGGCCGCCCAATCCAGCCATGGATACCGGAATCGGACTCAACTTCCAGAAGGGCAATGATGATGGCGGAGGAGTCAACGGAGGCCGCTATCGTTGGCGGTCGGGTACGAATGACGACGGCGTTACTCCCAAGTTCTTCCGGAACCAGGTGGGCCTTCCTGCCTCGGTGGTTCAGGATGGATCAGGCGTGATCATGCTCACTGAACGTATTTCCGACGGCAACAGCGTTGGTCAGTGGAACTGGGCGGAAGCTCCCCGGATCGCAGGGCAATTTCGCTATCACAATGCCAATGGCGACATCAACAACCAGAATGGCGCAGGCCTGATGGGACAGAGTCCTGTGAACTTCCATGGCCGCGGAAACGGTGTGAAGTACAACTACCTCTTCGTGGATGGACACACCGAGTTCCTGGAAAGCCGTGGCACGTTGAGCGACTCGGGCCAGAGCGCCATCGGCAGGCAGACCGGCATGTGGACAATTGATCCCACCCGTTAGGCTTTTTTCGTAACCTAAGGTTCGTTCGATGAGCAATCCCCCTGGATTCGTCCGGGGGGATTGCTTTTTTTGGGCCTATAGGCAGAAAGGGTGATGTCAGGCTTTGAACCAAAGGCCGTTTGTTTTCATCAATGGACGTTGTGAATTTGGGCATTTCGGCTCATCTTCGGTGCAACAGTAGTAATCCCCCTAGATGTAAAACGATGAACAGAAGAATGACATGGGCTTCGAAGCCCGTCCGCAGTGCGTTTACCCTGATTGAGCTGCTGGTTGTGATTGCCATCATAGCCATCCTTGCAGCGATGCTCCTCCCGGCCCTATCCAAGGCGCGGCAAAAGGCCCAGGCTTCAGCCTGTCTGGGCAACATCAAGCAGCTCGGCAATGCGGTGATGATGTATCTG
>CAZKNW010000106.1:0-10241 GCA_964554035.1 uncultured Verrucomicrobiota bacterium | reverse complement strand
ATGCCGTTGCTGGCGTGCATTCCGTAGGACTCCCGGTAGTTCACCGTGGCCCAGAAGGAGAAGACCTTGGCGCAGCCATAGGGGCTCCGCGGATAGAAGGGGGTGGTCTCCTTCTGGGGAACCTCGCAGACCTTGCCGAACATTTCACTGGAAGAGGCCTGGTAGAAACGGGGGCGAATCCCGGTCTCACGGATCGCCTCAAGGAGACGGATGGTTCCGGACGCCGTGATGTCGGTCGTGTATTCAGGAGCGTCAAAGCTCACGCGGACGTGGCTCTGTGCGGCGAGGTTGTAGATCTCCTCGGGCTCGATCTTTCCGATGAGCCGCGCAAGGGCGCTGGCATCGGCAAGGTCACCGTAGTGAAGATGCAGCCGTTTGTGGGAATCGTGTGGATCCTGGTAGATGGGGTCGAGGCGTCCCGTGTTGAAGGTGCTGGCACGCCTGATGATGCCATGCACCTGGTAGCCCTTTTCCAGGAGGAGTTCCGCAAGATAGGAACCGTCCTGTCCCGTGATTCCGGTGATGAGTGCTTTCTTCGACATGATTCGTGAAACGGGGAGGTTCCATCCAACAATGCGGATGGATCAACAAGAAAAGGGCAATTCAGAACGGCCAGAGCATGGGAACAAGGAAGCTGGCCATCATCCAGAAGATCAGGTTCAGGGGTGTGCCCACTCGGATGAAGTCCCGGAACTTGTAGCCACCGGCGCCGTAGACAAGGGTGTTGGTCTGATAGCCGATCGGTGTGGCGAAGCTGGCGGAGGCCGCGAGCGCCACGGTGATGATGAAGGGCCGGGGATCGACCCCGAGCGCCTGTGCGGCGCTGATGACGATCGGCGTCAGCAGGACGGCGACCGCATTGTTGGAGAGGAACTCCGTAAGGATGTTCGTCATCAGGTAGATCACTGAAAGCATGATGTAGGGACGAATGTCCTCGGGTACCCAGTTCAATCCGGCGATCAGGGATTCCGCGACAAGGAGGGCCGCTCCCGTCTTCTGCAGGGCCATGCCGAGAGACAACATGCCGAAGATCATGAAGACCAGTCGCCACTCGATGGAGCGATAGGCCTCGTCCGAGTCGAGGCAGCCTCCCAGGACGACCACGGTGGCGCCGATGATCGCCAGGGTGGAGATCGGGAAGATACCAAGGGAGGCGAGGATGACCACGCCTGCGATCGCGGAGACGGACAGCCAGAGCCGGTCCTTGCGTAGTTTGACGTCATCCGGGACGTCCTGGAGCATCAGGAAGTTGGGGTTCTCCCTGAGCTGGTTGATGGCAGTCTGGCTTCCCTGGACCAGCAGGGTGTCGCCGAACTGCAGTCGCGTGTGGGCCACCTGCTTCTGGATGTTCACCCCCTTGCGATGCACGGCGAGGATCAATACGCCGAAGCGCTGGCGAAAGTTGATCTGGCGTAGCGTCCTTCCGATGAGGGTCGATTCGGGAGCGATGACACATTCGACCACGGCGGCGCGTTCCATTCCGAGGGATTCCAGTCCAAGGTTGTGGCCGGGAAGGATCTCGAGCCCCTCCACGTCCTGGATTTCCATCACGGACCCCAGGACCATGCTGAGCCGGAGGCGGTCGCCCACCTGAAGCTCAACGTCCTCGAGTGGCGTGGTGAGGGGGACACTGCGACGGATGACCTCGATGATACGCGCCTTCGGCATGGACTTCAGCGGGGTCTCCTTGAGCTTCTTGCCGATGAGGGGGGAGCCTTTGACCACGACCACCTCGGTCATGTATTGCTTGTTGTCGGTTGTCTCGAGCAGCGAGGTCAGGGTTTCACGGTCGGGAAGGAGCCGCCGCCCCACGGTCAGGATGTAGGCCATGCCGGCGATGCCGAGAATGGGCCCGATGCGTGCCAGTTCGAACATGCCGATGGGTGGCTGCCCGAGTGTTTCCGCCGTGGAGCTGACCAGGATGTTGGTCGAGGTGCCGAGCAGGGTGCAGAGTCCACCGAAGATGGAAGCGTAGGAAAGAGGGATCAGGAGCTTAGAAGGCCGGAGATCGCGCTGGAGGCCGAGGGTGATCAGGATGGGCACGAAGACCACGACGATCGGAGTGTTGTTCACGAAGGCCGAGAGCAGGGCCACCATGGGCAGGATGGCGATCATCAGGCCCACCTGGGTCGTCCCGGCGATGCTGTGAAGCTTGTGGCCTATGATGCTGATGGCGCCCGTGCGTTCGAGCGCCTTGCTGAGCACGAACATGCAGGCCACGGTGATGACGGCGTCATTGGCAAAGACCTTGTAGGCCTCGGAGGGGGGAAGCACGCGGGTCACCAGCAGCAGGGCAAAGGCGGACATGGCCACCATGTCGGCGGGGACTCGCTCCCAGATCATGCCTGCAAAGGTCAGCAGCACGAGCAGGATCACCCATGTCATCTCCAGTGTCACTGGGCGAACGCTGCCAGAGGATTCCTTGTGGATTCGAGGAAAAAGGGATCAGCCCATGAACTGGCCGCGGATGGATCGCAGCCAAGGCCAAAGCCATTTGTAGATGGCGAAGACGCCTATGGCGAAGACGAGGATTTCCCCCAGCAGTTTTCCCCACTGCATCAGCGCCTGCCGGTTGTGTTCCGAAAGGCCACCCGACTCCTCATCGTCCCATGCCTGGTCGGATGCCGCCTGGATCTGCGCCTCGCGGGAGGTGGATTGTTCCTCACGGATCAGCTGTTCCACCCTGAGCTGGATGTAGACCGCCTTGGTCTTGTTTTCATCGCCCATGCTCTTGGCAATGGCCTTGGTCCACAGGGCATCCTTGATCGTGTTCTCCCGGATCTCCTGTGCAACGATCTCGTAGTATTTCTCGTCATCCATGGGCTTGGAGAGGATTTGAAGCAATCCCCCAAGGAATTCAATCCAGAAGCGTGCCCAGAAGCGAAGGAAGTTGGCGGGGATCCGCGTAGCAGATCTCGAATACGGGGATTTCCCTCAACCAGTGGTTCAGTCGCTCCACCGTCCAGGGAGGGGTCATCTGGAACTCGGGCATGATACGGGCAAAGGCCTGGATCCCCGAGATCCGGACGGACGTCGGCTCGCCTGCCTCAGGCTTAAAGACCGGGAGTGCGATGCCTGAGAGGGTTGCTCTTTCCCGATGGCTTTCAGGCTTCAGCTCCAAGGGGTTGAAGAGCCGGATCCTGGATTGATGGAATCCGGAAAAAAGCTCAATGCTGGAAGGTTTGCCCGCCGTTTCAGGGAAAGTGTTCCAGGAGCGTTCCTTCAGGTTGAAGTTCCTTGGGAACCCAAGGATCACATCCGGCAGGTCTTCACGGAGAAGGGCGTATTCATCACTCAGCCAGCCCCAGCCCTGAAGGAGGGCGGCGACGGTGGTTGATGTCTTGCCGCTGCCGGAGGCCCCACAGATCAGCCACCCCTTGCCGTCGGGTGAAACGACGCCACCCGCGTGCAGCTGGGCATGGTCATCCAGTCGCTCGCGCAGGAGCTGCGTAACCAGGTTTTCACTCTGGAGAAGCACCTGGGATTCATCGAAGGGTGTCTCCCATGGCTGGCCCTTCAGGAGGATCTGGTAGAGTCCTTCCTCAACCTTCCGCCAGGTCAGGTCGGGTGGGCGTTCCTGTGCATCCTGAACCTGGGCCGCGGTATGGAGCTTGCCTGCAAGGGGCCACAGTTCCCCGGGTTCGACCTTCACACGGATCGACCGCTCCTGGACCCGGAATGTCAGGTCTTGGCTCAAGGGGAGGGGGCCAGGAGGACACTTTGCTCAAAAAGCTTCTCGATGGTTTCCTCGAACTGCTCCCGGGTCAGTTCCATTTCATCACGGGAAAGCTCAAACATTCTCGCAACCGTGGTCTTTCCGTCGCAGAAGGAGAGAATCAGCTCGGCAGGTGGATTCAGGGAGATGATCTGGCCGGAAGACTGCTTGAACAGGATGCACCCATCGGGCATGGGCTCGTAGTCGAATTCCTCGTTCAGGGTCGGCTGGATCGTTTATTCAACGGACATCGTGAAAGAGTGAAGGGCGAGGATCCATCGCTTGAAAAGAAAAAAGGGGTGCATGATGGCCGTTTTCAAACGTCTTACCGGGTAGGTGCGCCGCACGAAATGGTGACTTGGAAAGCATTGCGGTCTCCTTGGGCGGACCGGTAAAATGGCCGATAACGGGGAGAATACCGCGGCGACCTGCGGAAGTCTCTGGAGATGCAGGCGGAAGTGACAGTCTGGCTCGGCGATCAGGAACTCCAGCGGATCACGCTGTCGGAGGGCGACTATCTGATCGGCCGGGGCGATGAAAGCCACATCCTGGTGGATGTGGAGGATGTGTCCCGTCGTCATGCGAAGCTTTGCATCCGAGCGGATAGCCTGGCGGTCGAGGACCTTGGCAGCAGTTCCGGAACGGTCGTGGGAGGGGTAAAGATCGACAAGCGCTTTGAGGCGAACATCCCGCAGGTCATCCAGGTGGGAAGCGCCATCATTCAGGTTTCCGCAGCCGGGACCTCCATCACCGTCAGGGGGAATGGAGCCACCGTCGCTCCCTCCAGTCTTCAGTCGGTTCCCGTTTCCCCCATTGATGCCCTCAAGCAGGGTGGCTATCGGATGGGTGGTGAGTTCGGACGTGGCTCCATGGGCGCCATTCACCTTTCGGAGGACACGCGCCTTGGGAGGACCGTGGCGATGAAGGTGATCATCAGTGAGGACAAGCCGACACGTGAGATCATCCTCCGCTTTATTCGCGAGGCCCAGGTGATGGCGCAGCTGGATCATCCGAACATCGTTCCCATCTATGAGCTGGGGGTGAATGCCAATGACGAGATCTACTATGCCATGAAGTTTGTGAGGGGAGTCACACTTCATGAGGTGCTCAAGCGCATCAGCGACGGTGACGCCTCGATGATCCGCCGATACTCCCTGGGTCATTTGCTGACCATCTTCCAGAAGGTCTGTGACGCCGTGGCCTATGCCCATTCCAAGGGCATCATCCACCGGGACCTGAAACCTGAGAACATCATGATCGGGGAATTCGGTCAGGTGCTCGTGATGGACTGGGGCCTGGCGATGATCCGCGCGGACAAGAATGACGAGATTGATTTTGGAGGACCGGCTCCCACCGTGAAGGCGGCCGAGCTTTCCGCGACGATCCTCGGTGACATCATGGGGACGCCGCAGTTCATGGCGCCGGAGCAGGCGGAGGGTCGCAACCGTGAACTGGACGACAGGGCCGATGTCTTTGCACTCGGTGGCATCCTCTACAGCATCCTGACCCTGCAGGCCCCTTTCGTGACCGAGAGCTTCAATGAGCTGCTGGAGTTGAAGAAGCGGGGATTCATTCCGCCGCCCATCTTCTTCAACCGTCCCCGGCCCGAGGACTACTATGGGGAGAACAGTGTCTTTACCACCATCCGGCGTCGGGCCCGAAAGAAGAAGAAGGGCAAGATGTCGGGCAAGGGGATCCGTAAGAAGCTGCTGCCCGTCAACCTGCCACATTGCCCGGGACAACAGATTCCAGAGGCGCTTTCCCAGATTACCATGACAGCCCTGGCGACCGATCCGGATGATCGCTACCAGACGGTCAAGGAACTCCAGAAGCATCTCTCCCACTACCAGAACGGACTCATCACCCTCCTCGCCCAGCACAAGATGGCCGCCATCGGCGTGGGTATGGCGGTGCTGCTTCTTTTCGCCGTGGTCCTGAACATCCGGCGCAGCGGTGAGCTGGCGCGGGAAAAGCTGGTCAACCTGGAGACATTGACCCCGACGCTTTACGAAAGTGCCCAGGAGCTGTTCAGGGATCGGCAGCTCATCCGTGCCAAGGAACTGATGGAACATGCGGTCTCCATCGAACCCAATCTTCCCATGCACCACCTCTTTCTCGGGAAGATCTACCTCGAGATGGAACACTACCGGGCGGCGATGGATTCCTTCGAGACAACCCTCACCCTGATTCCAAACCACGTTGAGGCGACGGAGCTGCTGAGGGAGTGTGAGCAGCGGATGAATGATCCGGACGTGTTGGAGTAGGGGGACCCAAATACCTGACTCCGGGTTGCGGATTTGGGGTTTTCCTTCTTCGGATTTCCTTGGGTCTTTGGGTCCGTAGGTATTTGGGTATTTCCACCAAGGCTCGCGTTTCGCGGGGACAAGGGTTTCAATCCGCGGCGTGAAACTTTCCCTGGAACTGACTGTGGCTTCTTCCCCTGAATGGGTGGCTGCCGTTAAGGCCGACTTCCCATCCTTCCTTCAGGATCATGCGGACTGCGAGCGCAAGGCCTCGGCCATGGCCATGAGCTTTGTGGCCAAGTATCCCAATCGGACGGAGATCATTCCCGAGCTGATCGAGACCGCACTCGAAGAGATGGAGCACTTTCGGGATGTCTATGCGCTCATGGAGAGACGAGGCATTACACTTCCCAAGGGAATGCAGCGGGATCCCTATATCGATGCCCTCATGAAGCTTTGCCATTCCGATCCGGAACGTCGCTTCCTTGATCGGCTTCTCTTGGCCTCCATTGTGGAATGCCGGGGAGCGGAGCGCTTCAGACTGGTGGAGAAGGCCATGGAAGAGGATGAGGAACTACGCGACTTCTATCACCGGCTCTGGGTGTCCGAGGCCAAGCACGGAAACATCTTCGTCAAGATGGCACTCAACTACTTTGAGGAGG
Source organism: uncultured Verrucomicrobiota bacterium (assembly GCA_964554035.1). Classification (GTDB taxonomy): domain Bacteria; phylum Verrucomicrobiota; class Verrucomicrobiia; order Limisphaerales; family CAZKNW01; genus CAZKNW01. The sequence continues at coordinate 3,621 of CAZKNW010000106.1, read as the reverse complement.
ACAAGGTCTATGCCCGGCTTGAGGAACTGAACGAAGGGGAAGGGAAGGTCCTCCAGGCGCTGGAACTGAGAGCAGCGCTGCATTAGGAAACAAAAAAAAGCCACCCCGGTAGTGGGGTGGCCCTTCGAAATCTGTATTTCAGGATCTACCTGTCGATATTCGATGGCGTGGTTCGACCGCCTTCGCCTTGGCGATTGCCAACTTGACCCGTCAGCTGAATGTCCAAAGTGACGGGGTTTGAGTTGACGATGATCGTTGGCTTCTGTTCTGCCTCTGGATCTGTCGTGGTCTCGACAACGGCAGCAGCCTCGGTGGGATCCATGTTGGTCACCTCGGTCAGCACAGCAGTGGCATCCAGCTTGGATCCTGCGCGAACGGCAAAAACTTTGGGCCTGCCTTGAGGATCCAACGCAAACAAAACGATATTTAGCTGGCCCTGACCGCATTTGAAGATGCCGACGGCCAGAATCTGATAGGCTGTTCCGCGGATACCGGCCACACCCTTGGCGGTCTTGACCTCGTATTTGGAATTGCTGGAAATCTTTTTGACGTTACCGAAGATGCCGCCCTTTTTCAGGTCGATGACGGTGTTGCCGTCTTCGCCGCTGCTGCGCTTCAGTTCATCAAAAACCACTTCAGAGCCTGCTTCGACGGTGATGATACCGTGAACCCCGAGATTGACGACCGTGCTGCCGGAACCGGTAACGATAGTGTCGCCTTCTCCGACTTTGACTCCCTTGGCTGCGAGGACGCTACCTCCACCTGCCTTGTTGATGGTAACCCTGCCGGAGACGGAGGAAATCGTTCCTTCGGCACTGCTTCCATTGCCTGATTCGACTGCCTGAGCGCCTACTGCGAAGAGGACAGACAACAGGATTATCCCGATTCGTTGAGTCAACTTGTTCATGATCATTAGTTTGGAAACGCAGGAGGAGGAGTGTGCATTCCTCGTTCCCGACCCCATTTTGTTAGGCGAATTAACCCACCAAGTCAAACGATTATTGGCTTTTGGATGCTTCTTTCAGGCGGTCGTCCACCTGCCTGAAAAAGGTGGTGGCGAGCCGGTTTTCACTTTTGAAGAGGGAAGCGGCCTGTTTGAACCACTTTTTCGCCTCATCTGGCCTATTTTGTTCCATGTAGTGCCAGCTCATACAAGATATGGGGTAAAAGCCCTTGGGATCCACTTTCAGGGCCTTCTCATGATAGGAAAGCGCGACGTCGAATTGCCCCAGCCAGTCATAACACAGCCCTAGATGAGTCAGATAGAGTGAATTCCGGGGGTGGGCCTGATGGGCCAGTTCGAACCATTCGATGGCCTTTTCCGTCTTTTCCACAAAGTCACTCTGCCCAAGGAAGGCTTGGGCCCGATAGACCTCTCCTGTCTGGAAGGCCACGTCGGGATTCCCGGTTCCCTGCGCCCAGGCCTTCTCAAGCAGTCGCACCTGTTCCTCGAAGGTTTCCGATTGGTCGAATGCGGCATTGTAGTGGCGGGCCTCGGCCCGGTGAACCCATCCCTGCCATCCCATCCATACTGCCAGCAGGATCAAGCCTCCGGAATAGAGGCCCCTGACGGCCATGGGGGGGGAGAAACGGAATCGGTCCCCCGAACGGATGTTCTGCGCCAGGGCCAGACCGGTGATGGTGGCCACGAGCACGGAAAGGGCAGGAGCCTGATTCAGGGAGTCAAAAACGGAATGAACCAGCAGGATCAACAGGGTGATCTGGGTGCCCACCAGAAGAGCGATCCGGTCGCTGCGGCTCCATTCCTTTTCCATCTGCTGCTTCTTCAGCCGTGAAAGGGTCTTCTTCAGGACATAGGCGAGCGCAAGGAAAGCCGCGGCAAAGAGAATGCCGCCGATGATGCCCCAGTCGGTCATGAGCTGGAGATAGTCGTTGTGGGTGAAGGAGACGGCGTGCTGCAGTTCCGGAGATCGGTATTGTCGGTAGTGGACCTGAAACTGGTCGGGGCCGACGCCCCACCATCGGTGATCCGCCCACATGGATTCGGCCGATTCCCAGACGCGGATGCGGTCGTTGCGTGCCCAGTTCTTCATGGTGACCATCAAGCGGATGTAGGCGGCGTCATACATCTTGAAGAAGGTGACGATCAGAAGAAGGACGAAACCCGAGGCGGCGATTCCGTATTTCCAATAACGGGTCTGAAGCATCTGGAAGGCAAGGATGACCAGGCCGAGAATTGTGGCGATCCACCCACCTCGGGATCCGGAGAGCCCGATCCCGACAAGGAACATGACGATGGAATAGGTCAGGAACAGCTTGTAGCTGGCGCCCACACGGCTCATGAGGACGTAGGTGAGCATGAGAGGAAGGAGAAGTTCCAGGTAGCCACAGAAATAGTTGGGATTGATGAAGAATCCCGAACCACGACGACCGTATCCCAGCGGGCGGAAGTAGCTCCACACCTGGTCGGTGAACATGAGGGATTGATGCAAGGCGTAAAAGCAGGAGACCACGCCGATCAAAACCAACACGAAGAGAATCCGCCTGGCGTCCTTTCGATCCTGAAACTCGTTGAGGACCAACAGGGACACCGAAAAGATGAAGGCGAGTTCCAGCAGCAGCACCTGGGAGTAATAGGGCGAGGCGACCCCGTGAACCACATGGCCGATGCCGTAGAGGATAAACACGCCGAAGGCGACCAGAAAGGCGGGAAGGAACACCTTGCTGTCCTTCTGCACCATCACCTTGACCGCCATCAGGATGAGCAGGGCGGAGGTCAGGAACAAGGCGATCCCGAGGTCGGCAGGACGGACCATGCCCATGGCCAGACCGCTGTAAACCAACAGGAGGATGAACAGGGCCCGGATGGCACCATTCAGACCTTTCAGGAGTCTTTCATGGTCCATGGGACTGGTGTTGTTTCAGGGGATTCCTTCGGAGGGAAGGATCAGTTCTGGAACTCGCGGGGATCGGTGATGTGACCGGTCAGGGCGCTGGCAGCGACGGTCGCGGGAGAGGCCAGGAAGACCTGAGACTCCTTATGACCCATACGTCCCGGGAAGTTCCGGTTCGTGGCGCTGATGCACTTCTGGGGTGTGTTCATGCGCCCGAAGGTGTCCACCGGACCACCCAGGCATGCGGAGCAACCTGCGTTCTCGGTCATCTGCACGCCCGCATCCACCAGGATGTCCCACACGGACTTGCCTTCCCACTTGGAGGACTGGAGATCGTGGACGATCTCGGGAGAGGCAGGAACGCCGAAGGTGTCGATCTTGACCGTCTTGCCGTTCAGCAAGCGGGCAAATTCCAGGAAGTCGCTGGTCTTGCCGCCGGTGCAGGATCCGATGTAGGCCCGGTCGAGTATGACGTCGGAAAGCTCCTTCGCCTTCTTGCGGTTGCCCGGATCGGGATGGCAGGCGACGGTCGGCTCGAGCTTGTCGAGTTCGATCACGTTCTCGTAGACGAATTTCTGGTCGTCATCCACCTCGACCGGCTCGTAGGTGTTCTTGGTTCCGTTGAGGTTGCAACGGTAGTCCACGAAGGCCTTGGTCTGGTGCTCGAAGTTGTGCAGCGACGAGTGCTCGATGTGGAGGTCCTGGGCCGTGTCCTCCCCCATCAGGTCCACCTCGTCGTCCTCGACGAACAGGCCCGTGTCCCGCT
>CAZKNW010000105.1:0-10247 GCA_964554035.1 uncultured Verrucomicrobiota bacterium | reverse complement strand
CACTTCGAAGCAGCAAATGGCGGGACCATCTTCCTGGATGAGATTGGTGACATGAGCCGCCCCCTTCAGGCAAAGCTTCTCCGTTTCCTCGAGGATGGAAGCTTCACCCGGGTGGGAAGCAATGAGGAGCGCCGGGTCGATGTCCGCCTGATTGCCGCCACCAACCGGGATGTCATCGAGGCCATCAAGGAGAATGAATTTCGTGAGGACCTTTTTCACCGCCTGAACGTGATGCAGTTCCGTCCACCGCCCTTGCGGGACCGGGGTGACGACATCATTGCGCTCGCGGAACACTTTCTGGCCCAGTTCAGTTCGAATCTCGGGAAGCAGCTCGACGGCTTTTCCGATGAGGCCCGCCGCAAGATGCTGGCCTACCACTGGCCGGGCAACGTGCGCGAGTTGCGCAACGCCATCGAACGCGCCGTGATCATCGAGCCTTCGCGGCTGATCAAGGACGTCAGTCTTCCGGACTTCAAGCTGGAGACCCACCTGAAGCGTGATGAATCGGCCGTGCTGCAACCCGAGCTCCCCATCAACCAGCCCATCGACCAGTCGGTGGGTGAGTTTGAAAAGGAGATCATTCTCGGGAGCCTCGAGGCCAATCAGGGGAACATGGCCAAGACCGCCAAGATGCTGGGCCTCAGCCGACATGCCCTGCGCTACCGGATGCAGCGCCTGGAAATCGGTACGGACAAGAACGACGACGACGAGGTATCGGACCAGTCGGCGGCCTGACCGGGGTTGGGACCATGGACGGCATTCTGTTGGCAGCTTCACTCAAGGGACCTGGCTTCATCCAGATGGGGGAGCGGTTCCGGCACTCGGGTGGCGGCCTTACTTCGATGGGAGTCCTTCTGCTGGCTTTCCTGGTGCTGCTGGTCGTTCTCACCCTCGGAATTTTCATCTACTACAAAAGGAAGAACCGCTCCCGCAGAAGCAGGCGTCATCGGTCGCATACACCTGCAAAAAACAGCCAACCTGTCGTCAAGGACGTCCGGAAAAGCACTTCGGGCCGGAAACGACGCAGGAGGGCCGTGAGCAACCCGACACTTTCCGAGACTGGAGGTTTGCCTCCGGAGCGTAAGGACGTCACGCTTCCCGACGCCGGTTGATCGGCGAAGATCCTTGCATGCAGGTCAGCGAATCCATCACCAAGAAGAGCGCTTCCAACCTTGCCCTCGCCTTTATCCTCCTTCCAAAGGAGAAACGGGAGGGCATGTCCGCCCTCTATGCCTTCTGTCGCGAGGTGGACGACGTGGCGGATGACGAGTCGGTTCCCTCGGATGAGCGCAGGAAGCAACTGGGTGAATGGAGGGATGACATCCGCAAGGCCTGCACCGGGGGCAGCCCCGAACACCCGGTGAACCAGGAGCTGAAACCCTTCATCGAGAAGCACGGGATGCCCTTCGAGCTTTTCGACGAACTGATCAAGGGGGTTGAGATGGACCTCGACCAGAACCGCTATGAGACCTGGGAGCAGCTTGAGCTTTACTGCTATCGTGTGGCTTCTGTCGTGGGGCTCCTGAGCATTCATATTTTCGAATACAGCGATCCCCGCTGCAAGGAATACGCCGTGTATCTCGGCAAGGCATTGCAATTCACCAACATCCTGCGGGATGTCGGCACCGATGCCGAACTGGACCGGGTCTACCTTCCTGCGGCCGCCCTGCGGGAGTTTGGGGTCACCGAGGCGGAGATCCTCCAGGGCCGGTATTCGGACCGTTATGAAAAGCTGGCGCGGCACATGGCCGGGCGGGCCCGCGATTTCTATGACAAGGCGGCTGCCTGTCTTCCGGCCGCCGACCGCAAGTCCATGGCCACGGCCGAGCTGATGGGGAGCGTCTACTGGGGCATCCTCCGCAAGCTTGAGGAACGTCGCTTCAATGTCTTTGACGAGGGCCCGGCCAAGCTCACCAAGGCCCAGAAGATCGGGCTGATCCTCAGGATGTGGCTCCGGAACCTGACGGGTGCGGCCAGTCCGAACTACGGTGGAGTTTGAAGTTGCCCAAGTAACTGAAGGCCCAGTAATGGGCTTTTCCGCAATTCTGATTTCCCTGGGTATTTGGCTGGTTGAGTCTATGGGTGGCTTCCTCGTGCCACGTTTTCCGTTGACAGCAAATGGTGCTGGCCGTTGAACTCTCGCGCATCACCGCAGGAAAACATCGGCCCGGATTGTGTTGGGGCCCCTCAGCCTGTCTTTGAACCGTGAGCGACAAGAAATTCAACATAGCCCTTGCCGGACTGGGATTTGGAGCGGAATTCATTCCGATTTACCAGGCACACCCCCTCGCCAACGTTGCCGCCATCTGCCAGCGCTCCGAGGACAAGCTCAACAAGATCGGTGACGCCTTCGGAATCGACAAGCGATACACATCCTACGATGAACTGCTTGCGGATCCGGATGTGGATGCCGTCCATATCAACACCCCCATTCCTGATCATGCGTCCCAGTCCATCAAGGCCTTGAAGGCAGGGAAGCATGTTGCCTGCACGGTTCCCATGGCCACCACCATCGAGGAGTGCGAAGAGCTCTGCAGGGTGGTGAAGGAGACCGGGAAGAAGTACATGATGATGGAGACCGTCGTTTACTCGCGGGAATTCCTCTTCATCAAGGATCTCTACGACAAGGGTGAGCTGGGCAAGCTGCAATACCTTGCTGCAAGTCATCCCCAGGACATGGATGGTTGGCCCTCCTACTGGGAGGAGATGATCCCGATGCATTACGCAACCCACGTTGTCAGCCCCTGTCTTGGGATGGTGGATGGCCGGGCGGAATACGTGAGCTGTTTTGGAAGCGGCACGGTGCGTGACGACATTGCGCAGAAGAGCGGCAACAAGTTTGCGGTTGAGACCTGTCACATCAAGATCAAGGACAGTGACCTGAGCGCCCACATCTGGCGTTTTCTCTATGACGTTGCCCGCCAGTATCGCGAGAGCATCGACGTCTACGGCAGCAAGAAGAGCTTCGAGTGGACGCTCGTCGAGAACGAACCCCACGTGATGCATGTGGCCAAGCGTCCCGAGAACGAGATTGCTGAGAAGGTGGAGGTGCCTGATTTTGCCCATCTTCTTCCCGAGCCCATCCGGAAGTTTACCCAGAGCATTGAGGATGCGGACCACCTGTCCTTCCTCCAGGGTGCGGGACACGGTGGAAGCCATCCGCACATGGTGAACGAGTTTCTGAACGCCCTGAACGAAGACCGTGACCCATGGCCCAACGCGGCTACTGCGGCCAACTGGACCTGCGTCGGCATCTGCGCACACCAGTCCGCGGAGAAGGGCGGCGAGATCGTCCGCCTTCCTGACTTCACACTCTGATTCCTTTCTTCAACATCTAAACCAAAGTAGACCAAGCAATCATGAACATTAAACAAGACGGTATCTCCCCCAATGCAGCAAGGCTGCTGTGGGCGGGATTCATGGCCATCCTGGCGGCCGGTGTGGGTTTCGCCATTCGAGGTGGTATCTTTGACAACTGGGGCTCCGAATACGGTTTCACGGGTGCCCAATTGGGCGCCATCGGTGGCGCCGGGTTTTCTGGGTTCTGTTTCGGAATCTTTATTGGTGGTTTCGTCTGCGACAAGATCGGTTATGGCAAGCTGGTGATGGTTGCCTTTGCCTGCCATATCCTGAGTGCTTTTGTGACCTTTGGTGCCTCCAATCCGGAGAACGCCTATAATATGCTCTTCTGGGGCATGTTCATCTTTGCCTACGCGAACGGGACCCTGGAGGCGGTGGCCAATCCGCTTGTTGCCACACTCTTCCCGAGTAACAGAACCCATTATCTCAACATCCTTCACGCCAGTTGGCCAGCCGGTCTCATCCTTGGTGGTGTCGTTGGCTGGGTGCTGGATGACGGAATGGAAGTGAACTGGAAAGTCCAGCTCTCGCTCTACCTGATCCCGACCGTCGCCTACGGAGTCATGTTCTGGGGCCAGAGCTATCCCAAGTCCGAGGCTTCCGAGAAGGGATTGAGCATTGGTGAAATGTTCAAGGACATCGGCCTCCTCGGCGGTCTGGTGGCCTGCTTCCTTCTGGCGCTTTTCTTTCAAAGCGTTCTCGCTCCCTATACTTCATCAGCCACTGCAATCGGCTATGCCATTGGTGGCGTCCTCCTGATTGCCGTCGGAGTCCTGACGAAGTTCTCGATGGGCGCCCTCCTCCTGTTTGTCCTCTTCATCACGCATGCACTCGTGGGTGCTGTGGAGCTGGGAACAGATGGATGGATCCAGAACATCACGGGCAACATCCTCTCCTCCGGTGAGGGCAAGGCCCTGTTTGTGTGGACGTCCTCCGTGATGTTCGCCCTACGATTCTGTGCACACTGGATTGAAAAGAATCTCAAGCTGTCTCCGGTTGGATTGCTCTTCGTCTGTGCAATCCTCGGTTGCATCGGGTTGAACCTCACCTCGATGGCGGATTCCTTCATCATGGCCTTGATTGCATTGACGATCTACGGCATCGGCAAGACCTTCTTCTGGCCCACGATGCTGGCCGTGGCTTCCGACCGTTATCCTCGCACGGGTGCCATCGCGATCTCAATCATGGGCGGAATCGGAATGATGTCTGCAGGACTGATCGGGTCGCCGGGTCTCGGATACTTCAAGGATCGCTATGCCGGCGAGGAACTCCAGCAGGCGGATGCCGCCCTTTACGAAGAGTATCGTTCCGAGTCCACCAGCAAGTTCCTCATCTTCGCAGAGGTGAATGGTCTTGATGGAACCAAGCTGGGAGACGCCAAGAAGGCAGTGGGTGCCGACGAGGCAACCGAAGCGCAGAAGACCGTGGTTGCCGCAGATATCCGTGGAGACCGCCACACGCTCAAGACGGACTCGATCATTCCCGCTACCATGGCGGTGATCTACCTGCTCCTCATGCTCTACTTCAAGTCGATCGGTGGCTACAAGCCGGAGACGATCGACCCGGAGAAACTGACCGGAGGCGTTGAGGGCCCCGCAGAGGGTTAATCCCTGTTTCTACGTTGAATGTCGAAAGGCGTCCTTCTCCGGAAGGGCGCCTTTTTCTTTTCCCAATACAACGGTTTCACATTTCTTTGTGGAGTGGAGGTGGCGGCCGGGACTATGTTCATGGACGTGTCGGACGACGGTGACGACCCACAGACGAATATTCCGGGAAAAGCACCATGGGGATCTCGACAATGGTGGCGGGCTATTCGCGTCCGGGACTGGCTTCAGCTCAGTGAGGAAGCGGTCCACCTGATCCTGGCGGCGGCTGTGGGCGTGTTGGGTGGCCTGACCAACTTCCTCTTCTTCCTTCTGACCAAGTCCCTGATGTTCCTGTTCCTTCACGACAGCGGGAACATTGCGGACGTTGCCCAGCATCTTTCTCCGACGGCGAGGCTTTTGACACCGGCTGTGGGCGGTCTTTTCGCCGGGCTCCTGCTGCACTGGGGGGCACGCATTCGAAAGGACAAGCGTAGCGACAATTTCGTGGAAGCGGTGGTCGCCGGGGATGGAAAGCTTCCCTTTCGTATCAACGGGGTAAAGGGATTGTCCTCACTCATTAGCATCAGCACCGGCGCCTCCATAGGACGTGAGGGTGCTATCACCCAGCTGACATCGACCTTTGCCTCAAGGCTCGGGCAGCTGGCCAATTGGACTCCTTACCGTCTGCGCCTGATGGTGGCCTGTGGTGCCTCGGCCGGCATGGCGGCCGCCTACAATGCCCCTATTGCAGGGACGATCTTCGCGGCGATGATCGTACTAGGAAATTTCTCCATGAGCCTCTTTGGGCCGCTGGTTGTCGCCGCGGTAGTGGCCACCATTGTCTCCAGGAACTTCTTTGGATTGGAACCGGTGTACCAGGCGCCGCCCGTGGAATTCACTGAGCTGACCCAGCTTCCCTGGTTCCTTGTGCTGGGGCTTCTTGCCGGTGCATTGGGCACGCTCTTCCTCAGGATGTTGCATTACAGCAGGAAGTGGTTCCTCAAGCTGCCGCTTCCTGTCCATGGCAGACTGGCACTGGGTGGACTGTTGGTGGGTGCCATCGCCATCCATCAGCCCTACGTCTGGGGAAACGGCGATCTTCCTGCGACCCTGATCCTGAGTGGTGAGCTGGGCCTGATGGTCCTGGTGACCCTTTTTCTGGCCAAGCTGGTCGCCACCTTGTGCTCGGTCAGTTCCGGTGCCATCGGAGGAGTGTTCACGCCCACCTTGTTCATGGGCGCGGCCCTCGGGGGAATCTTTGGGCTGGTGCTTCATGAGGCTGGCCTCGCGCTCTCGATGCCTCTGCCCGTCTTCATCCTGACCGGTATGGGCAGTGTTCTCGCAGCGACCCTCCATGCGCCTCTTCTGGCGATGATCATGATCTTCGAGATTTCCCTCAACTACTCGATCATGCCGGCCCTGATGCTGGGCTGCGTGGTGTCCTCCATGATCGCGCGAAGGCTTTACCCACATTCGATCTACACGGAGCCATTGGCGGCCAAGAAGGACCAGGACAACGATGAGGCCGGGCAGGGGGCGGCGACCCAGCAGACAGTGGGTGACCTGATGCGTGACCGGGTTGAGCCTGTGCGGGTGAACGCCCTCTTCCACGAGGTGGCGAAGCGCTTCATTTCGTCCAACTACAATTTCCTTCCCGTGGTGGATGCGGAGGAGAGGATGGTTGGGGTGGTTGCCCTCCAGGACCTGAAGGAGCACCTCAATGCCGGGTTCGAGCTCCAGGCGATCATTGCCTACGACATCATGCGCCCCCGGCCCGTGGCCGTGACGCCCGGCCAGCGCTTGAACGCGGCGATGCCGATCTTGCTCGAGAGTGAGCAGCGCAATGTCCCGGTGATCAACAACCGCAAGGACTGGCAGCTCATCGGTGCCATTTCCAAGGCCGAGGCCCTTTCCATTCTCAGCGACGCCATTGCGAAGGGCCAGAACACTCAGGAATAGGAAGATGGGTAAGTTACTGATCGAAGCCGTACGCGCCGGGGAACTCGAGAAGGTCCGTTCCCTTTTCGAGAAGAAATGGTATCGCAAGACCGCAGACCCGAACGAAACCGACCAGTGGGGATGCACGGCCCTCCACTACGCCTGTGAAACCCGTAATGAGGCCGTCATTCGACTACTCATGGAATCGGGCGCGGACGTGGATGCGGTCAACCGGTTCCAGCATCGGCCCATTCACAATGCCGCCCGGACCGGGTCGGTTGAGGCCCTTCGCCTGCTGATCGAGGCAGGAGCGGACCTGAAGGCCGTGGAGGATCACGGGTATACCCCTCTTCACTGGGCCCGACGGGAAGGCCGTGACGATGCCGCGGAACTCCTTCTCAGGCACGGTGCGGATCCTGAGGCCCGATGCAGGGAAGGGAAGACGCCTGCAGAACTGGCCTGATGGGTTTGTGACTCGACAGCGGATGGCAGGCTCCTATCGTCCCTTTTTTCAACAACACCAGAAGAACGTGAGTTTCAAAGAACCAGGCCATTGCAAGATCATCGCGGAGTTCACCTCCAACCACCTAGGCGACATGCGGATCATTCGCTCCATGCTGGAGGAATCCAAGAAGATCGGAGTGGATGTCGTGAAGTTCCAGTCGTGGCAGGCGAACCGGCTCAGGAAGGACTTCCCCGATTACGATGCGACCTTTGCACGGCATTCCAGCGCCGAGCTGTCGGATGAGCAGCATGTTGAGATTGTCGGGATGTGCAACGAGGTCGGTGTGGAATTCCTGACCACCTGCTTCGACATCAACCGGGTGGACTTCCTCGCCTCGCTTGGGGTGTCGACCATCAAGGTGGCGAGTCCGGATGCGACCAGCTGGGCGATGATTGAAAAGCTCGCTGGGAAGTTCGAGAACCTGATCATTTCAACGGGACTGATCTCCTCCGAGGAACTGGGCGAGCTGATCAAGCGAGTGGATCCTTCCAAGACGACGATCCTTCACTGTATCTCGCTTTATCCCACTCCCTTGAACGAGGTGAACATGGCCCGCATGGATTTCATTCGTGAGCATGGATTCCGGACGGGGTTCAGTGACCATACCTCGGGTGCCGAAGCGGCCATGTTGGCGATTGCACGCGGAGCGGACCTTATCGAGAAGCACTTCACGCTGAGCAAGGCCCTTCCGGGCAAGGATCAGCTCATGTCGGCAACCCCTGAGATCTTCGAGCAGATCTGCCGCTGGCGGGACCAGGTGAAGGAAATGATGGGCCAGCCCTCCAGGGAACTGACGGACATGGAAAAGCAGATTCGTGACGTCTACGTCGGGAAATGGGGCGACAACTCGAAGTGAGGCCCGTTTACTCGAGGATGAAATACGACGTCCTCGAGGCGTAGGGAAGGCGCTTGAGGCGCACGTTGTTGAGTCCCACCGCCTCCATGAGGGCCAGGGTCTCGCCGGGTGCGTCCGGGTCATTGAGTTCATCGAATCCAACCACGCTTCCCTTCACCAGCCTCGGGCGGATCAGCTCGAAGCACTTCTTGGTCGGCTCGTAGAGGTCGAAGTCAAAGTAGGCCATCGCCACGATGGTGTGCGGGTTCTGCTTCAGGTATTTCGGAAGCGTCCTGGTGGCGTCGCCCTTCACGAGTTCGAACTTCTTGATGTGGGAAAGCGGGTTTTCGTCCTCCTGGAACTGCATCATGGACTCGAGGTAGGCCTGGTAGTCCTCGCCCACGGAGTAGTTGCCCTTCTCCATCATGGTGGACCTGCCGTCCTTGGCGTTGATGGAGGCAAAGCCCGTGAAGGTGTCGAAGCCGATGAGCTTCCGGTGACGGTTGAAGGGTTCATAGATCCCCCTGAGTGCGGACCAGTAGCTGAGATTCTGTCCCCAGCGTGTGCCGAACTCCATCACCACGCCCTGGACCTCCACGATCTGCTGATAGAGGAAATCCATGAACTTCAGCCTCGCAGCCGTCTTCGAGTTCAGGAAGAGCCCTACGTTGTCGAGCAGCTCCTTGTCAGGGACAGGGGTGTTGCGAATCATGCCGGCCTGGGAGGAACGCCGGTCCGCTTCCTCGGCGCTGGCGTAGTGGACCACCTCGGGCTTGGAGGTGGAGGGCTTGATGGGTTTCTTTCGCGCGGCCATGGTTCAGAGTGGCTTCCAGACGATCAGTGAATGTCCCTCGATGAAAAGGCTTCCCGTCCAGGTGCGCTTGATGTCGAGGATCTTGAGTTTGCCCTCCTTCTCCAGTTCCTGAAGGCGGGGAAGGTAACCCTTGAGATAGTTCCGGTTCCTTGCGTAGACGATCGACATGCGATCGACCAGGCGTGTCTCGTCGAGAATCTCATCGATGGGCTCGATGTGGACAACCACCTTGGGCTTCTTCTCGATGAGAAACTGGATCAGGGCCTCATGGCGGTCGCCGATTTGCTCCAATGCCGCGACACTGTAGATGCCGGAACCGCTTGTAATGGGCAGGGCTGGATCGGGTTGGGTGAAATCGAAGTTGTGTCCCTTCAGGTTTCCGACGATGCCGGCCTCCACCATCTTCCCGAGGATGTCCTGGGAGGCACGTGTCCAGTCGGCACCATGGATTGGCTTGTCGGGAAAGAGGGAACGGGCCCTGAGAAGGTGGTAGCCCGGACCGCATCCAAATTCGAAGATCTCGTCCGCATCGGCCAGATACGTCTCCATCATCCACTGCACGAGGTAGGTGAGGATGAGGTATTCGAAGTTCTCACTAACCGGTTTCGCGAGGTCGCCACCCCAGCGCACGATGGGATGCTTCCCAAGGTAATGTGGAATGACGGCCTCGGGCTTGCTGGACTGGGTCAGCTCGCTGAGGTTTTCACCCCAACCCTTTTCCCATTGTTCAAGGCGATGCGCACCCGCAGGTACGTGGGGATCCACGATGGCATCAAAGATCTTCCGCAGCCACTGGTCGCGTTCCTCCTGAGGCATGCGCACATACTGCAGGTTGGTATCACGCACCCTTTGGGCAAGGGCTTCCGATACGGTGCCCCAGCGCTCCTCGAGTTCCTCGGGACTGACGGTCAGTGTGGGTTGTGGATCGGAACTCATTGGCGGACGTTCGGATAGTTCTCCTCAAACCAGGCAATGGTCCTGGCAAGGCCCTCCCTCAGGGGGGTGAACTTGAAATCCGGAAAATATTTTTTCAACTTGGTGGTGTCGGAGGGTTTGCGGAACTGGCCATCCGGCTTCTCGGTGTCCCAGATCACCTTGTTCGGGAACTTGATCTCGTCCACGACGATCTCGACAAGTTCCTTGATGCTGATCTCCTCACCATGGGAGAAGATGATCGGGTCATCCTCCTCGTAATGATCAAGCGCCATC
>CAZKNW010000104.1:0-10262 GCA_964554035.1 uncultured Verrucomicrobiota bacterium | reverse complement strand
ACACCGACCAGACGAAGAAGGATCTCTATGCCCAGAAGGAGGAAATGTTCTTCGCGATCGATGAGAAGACCCATGACGCTGACCTGACGGAGAAGGGTCGAAGCTACATGAATCCCAGCGATCCGGATGCCTTCGTCCTGCCCGACCTCTCCGTGGCCTATCACGAGATCGACAATGACCCGGAAAAGGACGTGCAGCAACGCATGGCCGAAAAGGGCGAGCTTCAGGCGAAGTTTGAGGCGAAGTCCGAGGAGATCCATGTCATTTCACAGCTGACCAAGGCCTACTGCCTTTATGAGAAGGATGTCCAATACGTGATCGAGGATGGCAAGGTCGTCATCGTTGATGAGAACACGGGTCGTCCAATGTATGGGCGGCGCTGGAGTGAGGGACTGCATCAGGCGGTCGAGGCCAAGGAAGGCGTGTCCATCGAGGATGAGACCCAGACCCTTGCCACGATCACCATCCAGAACTACTTCCGCCTTTACTCGAAGCTGGCTGGTATGACCGGAACGGCCGAGACGGAGGCGCAGGAATTCCAGGACATCTACAAGCTCGGACTGCTTGTGATCCCGACCAACCGTCCTGTCGCCCGTGAGGACTACAACGACACGGTCTACAAGACGGGGCGCGAGAAGTTCAATGCGATCCTCAATGAGATCAAGGAGATCCATGGAGAGGGACGACCCATACTCGTGGGAACAAAGACGGTTGAGGTCAGTGAGTATCTCGCAAAGCTCCTGAAGAGGGAGGGCATCATCCACGCGGTCCTGAACGCGAAACACCATCAGCAGGAGGCTGAGATTGTCGCCCGTGCCGGACAGAAGGGAGCCGTGACCATCGCCACCAACATGGCGGGTCGTGGAACCGATATCAAGCTGGGCCCTGGTGTGAAGGAGATCGGCGGACTGCACGTGCTTGGAACGGAGCGGCATGACTCTCGTCGTGTGGACCGTCAGTTGCGTGGACGTTGTTCCCGTCAGGGCGACCCGGGCTCGTCCCACTTCTTCATATCCCTTGAGGATGACCTGATGCGTCTCTTCGGATCGGATCGGATCGGCCGCATCATGGAACGCGTCGGTCTTGAGGAGAACCAGGAGCTTGAGCACCCGCTTCTCAACCGTTCCATCGAGACCGCCCAGAAGCGGATCGAGCAGCAGCACTTCCAGGCACGTAAGCGCACGCTTGAGTATGACGATGTCATGAACAAGCAGCGCGAAATCATCTATGGTTTCCGCAACGAGGTGATCAGTTCCGATGATCTAAAGGACCTGGTGCTGGATCTGTTCGACGAAATCGTTGCTGCGAAGGTTCAGGAATTCATCGCCTCCGGACAGGAGGAAGGTGAGAATTGGAACCTTCGGGGACTCGCCGACTGGGTGAACTACAACTTTCCCGTGGGCATCTCCGAGGAGGAGATCAGGGAAGCGGCCGACAAGGCTGTCTCCCAGGACGGCGAAATCGCCGAGGCCTTCGAGGACCTGGATCAGGACCAGCTTTCCGTTGCCCTTGAGATCTCAGCCAACATCCGCGACGCCTACAAGCTGAAGAGCTCCATTGAGGATGCCGAGGCACTGGCCGCGATCGAGCGTTATGCCATCCTACAGGCCATCGATCAGCTCTGGCAGGAGCACCTCTACTCCATGGACGCCATGCGGCGCTCGATTGGTCTCCGGGCCTATGGTCAGCGCGATCCGCTGATCGAGTACAAGTCTGAGGCCTTTGCCTCCTTCAATGAACTGATGACCAACATCAAGACGGAGGTCTGCCACAACATCTTCCGGACGGCCTCCAGTCAGGAGGCCTTTGAGGACTTCGTGAAGGCGCTGCCGGGACGCATGAGCCGGGTGAAGACCACCTCCGCTGCCAATGAACTTCCGGGCACCAAGAAGGAAAAGGCCAACAGCGACATGGTCGAGGAAGCTGCCGCCCAGGCCGTGCAACGCAAGGCCACGAGCGTGGAGAAGGTCGGGCGCAACGATCCCTGTCCCTGCGGCTCCGGCCAGAAATACAAGAAGTGCTGCGGCCGCAACGGTTAAGCAGCCTTTTTTAGGAAACGAATCAATGAAGGCCTGGTCATCCATGGACCAGGCCTTTTTCCTGTATTGGAGATGACTTTCTGAACTCTTGGGGATTCAACTACCTTCAACAGGTCGATGTGTTTGGTTACACAATGAAACCTCGCGACGATGATCCCAAGTATCGCCTGCCACGGCGAAAGGAATTGAAAAACGCCCGATAGCGTCCTGCATCACTTTGGAATGAACGAGGCCGGAACTGATGTCAGTTCCGGCCTTGGTGCTTCGTGATTAAGAATGTTCGAAAGGGATCAGATGTCCGGAATCGGATCACCCGGTTGGATGGGTTCTCCTTCCCAGATGAAGTCCTTGCCGTCGGTATGGGTCAGGATGCGTGAGCGGCTGCCGGGGGCCGGCTCGCGGTCGACCTTGGGAAGCCACTTGCGGTGCTGCTGCATGAGCTTCTCATACTTCTTCTGACCGGCGAGGTTGTTCCACTCGTTGGGGTCGTTCTTCATGTCATAGAACTCTTCGGTTCCGTCGGCGTAGTGGATGTAGCGCCAGTCCTCGGTGCGGATGCCATGGTTGCCGCGATTGTGTGAGGTGATGGCGGGCCAGGGACGCTTTGCCTTGGGGTTCTTCAGTTGGGGCAGCAGGCTATGTCCCTCCAGCCCCTCCTTCGTGGGAAGTCCGCAGAGATCCACGAGGGTGGGATAGATGTCGAGCAGCTCAGCGGGACGTGAACAGATGGAATCGGTTTTGACGCCCGGACCTGCGAAGATCAGGGGAACGTTGGTGGAACGATCCCAGAGCGTGTTCTTTCCGGTGATCAATTTCTCACCCAGGTGCCAGCCGTGGTCACTCCAGAGGACGATGATGGTATTGTCGCCAAAGCCGTTCCGGTCGAGGGCGCTCATGACGCGTCCGATCTGGTCATCTACGAAGCTGGTGCAGGCAAGGTAGGAGCGGACGAGGTTCTTCAGCTCGCCGGATTCCTCCATGAACTTGAGCCTGGGTTCCGGGAGCTTCCAGTGAAGGTACCAGGATGCCTTTGGAGTGTCGTTGCGATCATCGCGCTTGATGGGGGGAAGCTGAAGCTCGTCCTCGGGATAGAGATCAAACCACTTCTTGGTTGCATAGCAGGGCACGTGGGGAAGGAAGAAGCCGACGCTGAGGAAAAAGGGTCCGTCCGGCTTCTGATCGAGCTGCTCGACGGCCCACGAGGCCACCTTGTAGTCGCCCTTGTCCTCATCCTTGTGGGGGAAGTATCCCCAGTCCACGAGCGGATGGTTGCCACCAGGTGTCTTGACGAGCTTCTCCTTCGGACGCACACCGACACCGGGAGGGGGGCCGATGATGTCGAATTCGGTGTCGGTTTTCTTCCGGCCGTAGCCACCGTGATAGATCTTGCCGGTGGTCATGGTCGTGTAGCCGTTCTGCTTGAGATACTGCGGAAGACTGACCAGATCCTTGAACTCGTCCAGGTTGCGGAACCATGGGGCCAGACCGTAAACGCCGGTCGAGGTGGGCCGCTTGCCGGTCATCAGGCTCGTACGGGATGGATTGCAGAGCGGCGACTGGCAATGCGCGTTGGTGAAGAGTGTTCCGCGCTTGGCCAGTTTGTCGATGTGCGGTGTCTTGGCCTGGGGGTGACCGTCCAGACAGCCGAACCAGTCGTTCTGGTCGTCGATGGCAATGAAGAGGATGTTCGGCTTGGAAGCCGCGTCGGCCGTCACAGCGGCCGCGAGGCCGATCGTGGCGAGGATCAGTAATCTGCGGATCATGATTGGGATGCTTACTGGTTGGGGTTCTCGGGTGAAATCTTGAACTGCCAGGCTTCATCGAAGAAGTCCGTATCGATGACACCGGCAGGTATCCGTTTGGATGCTGGGAAGGACATGTCGAGCACGGCCCAGTCACCCAGCTTGGGAACCTGCGTGGAATTGCTCTGGCTTCCATTCCGGCTGAAGGTGAAACCGCTGTTGATGACGATGTATTTGTCCGGGTTGTCCGGGTTGGGAAAGATCAGGGTGGGCACCGCCTTGTCGGCGGGAAACACCTTGTTGCCGATCTTGATCTGGCTGGAGCTCCACTGCAGGGGAAGCCGACCGATGTAGCGGGCAAGAAGCCGGTTGCTCTGCGGGTCACCGAAGAGGATCAGGTTGCTCTCCCTGATGTCGCTCTCGCGAATCCGGTGATCCAGCACCACGCGGGGCTCACCACGGAACTGTGTCTTCCATTGGTAGATGGCGTCCTTCAACTCGGCCTTCGTCCAGCGTTCGATCTCGGGTGTGGCCGCGTTGCCTGAAGGCTCCACGAAAATGAAGCTGTCCATGAAGGCATCATCGATGGGGCCTTGGAGCCGATGCTTCTTGAGCAGTCCCTTCTTGGCGGTGCGGGCCGCCACGGCCATCCATCTTCCGGCTGTGAACTCAAAGGTCGCGTTCCAGTCGCCTTCCGCGGCCGTGGGTGCACCGAGAAGCCTGCTGCCATTGATGACGACAGTGGGGCTGGCGGTTCCCTCAAGAAACGGGTTGGCAGGGATGTCCAATGTGAAGCTGGTGACGTTGGTGACGGAGACCGTGACGAGATCGCGGGCGTCGATCTTCACCTTCAGGTCCGCACGCTTCCAATGTTCTCCCATCTCATTGATCGTGGCCCAGAGCATCTCATTGTAGCGTAGGGTGTAGGTGGTAAGGTGCACCTCCCTCGGAGCCGGGTGCACACCCTGTTTCGCCGCCTTGGTGACGAAGGCCTCGATCTCCTTCTTGGAATCGGGGTGATACTTGTGACCCATGCCGGGACCGATGACGTGGGGAAGATCGAGCCCCTCCTTCTTCATGAACCGCGCCATGATGTCGGCGGCCTGCATCTGTTTGTCGTTTTCGCCACTGTAGGCAATGATCGGGACGTACCGGAGGTTTCCGGCGTAGACGGTGGCATCATACAGGTTCCACATCTTCTGCTCATACCATGTGGGCTTGGGATCCTTGGCGAAAGCGTTCTGGTACTCGGCGGTCTCGGCAAAGCCCGCACCGGGAGCGGCGGCCGCCCAGAGCCCTGCGTGGTGGGCGGCCATGTGCCAGACTACGGCGCCGCCCATGGAGAAGCCGCGAACCGTGATTCGCTTGGGGTCGATGGGATAGTCCACCTTCGCACTTTCGAGCGCTTCGAAGGTGTCGGTTTCCCCGGCGAACTTGTTGGCGTTGCAGTAGCGGCCATAGGGGTGAAGGATGATCGTGTCGGCAGGTTGGAACTGTCCCTTCTTGGTCTTTCTCTCGCGGAGGAAGCGGAGTTCCGTCAGCTTGTTGTTCCGGCCGTGATACCAGAGGTCGAGACGGTATCCTCCCGCCTTGGCGGGATTGTAGTTGGAGGGAATTTCCAGTCCGTAAGGCTGAACGGAGCCATCGATGCGGGACTCGTAGCCCCGGACGACAAGGCCTGTCTTCTGCAACCAGGGAGCCTGGCCGCCGGCAAGCTGCTGATAACGTTCCTCGCCTTCCTTGAGCAGTTGGAAAGCGGCCTCAACATCCTTCTTGTCGTAAAAGGTATCCTCTTCGAGACAGGTCTTCACGGCGTCGTGAAAGATCTCGACGTCCGGGATCAACCGGTAGGCCTTGGGTTGATCCTTGTAGGACCATTTGATGGAGCGGATCCGCCTTCCGAGGTCCTCGGTGCGCTCTTGGAGCTCGGCGCGCTGACCGGGATCGATGGCAATACCCTTTTCCGGAACAATCCTCTCCTGCGCATGGGAGGCTGGCAGGGACAGGATCAGGAATGACAGCAAAAATTGAAAAGGACTCTTCATGTTAAGACGACTTGGGATCAGGCGAGGATCATTGGACAGGATGCTTTACAGTGGCAAGATAGAAGCCGTTGCACCGGGATGAAACAGCTCATCCAGATCTTTGTTATGGGAATGAGACCACTTTTGATCATTTATCTCATCGGGGTGTATTTCCCTGTGACGTCGCTGGTCGGCAGCGTATTTGACCAGAGTCATGGCGAGTTGGACCGGCTCTTGAATAAGCATGTCTCTGAAGGAGCTGTGGATTACGAGGCCATCCGGAAGGATCCAACCGGACTGGACCGTTATCTGGATCAATTGGCGGCGGTTTCGGAAACCGAGTTTTCAACGTGGGCCCGTAATGAACAACTTGCCTATCTCATCAACCTCTACAACGCGGCGACGATTCGACTGGTCTGTCGGCACTATCCCTTGGAGAGCATCAAGGAGATCGGAGGGCTTTTCTCAGGACCATGGGATCAGAAGGTCGTAAAGCTTTTTGGCAGGACCGTGGACCTGGACCACTTCGAGCATGACGAGCTGCGCAAACGATATCAGGAACCCAGAATCCACTTCGCCCTGGTTTGTGCCGCAAAAGGTTGCCCTCCATTGGCGGGTGAGCCCTATGTGGCGGAAAGACTGGACGAGCAGCTGGAGCGGCAGGCGCGAAAGTTCATGGGCCAAATTGGGAAGAACCGGGTCGTTCCTCAAGAACGGCGCATCATTCTTTCACCGATCTTCAAGTGGTATGGCAGGGATTTTGGCAAGTCGGACAAGGAGCTGATCGAGCAACTTAGACCTTACCTTCCGGGGCTTCCGGAAGACCCTGCGGACTGGAGCATCGATTTCTCGACGTATGACTGGCGGCTCAACAAAAAGTGACGCCTCTGCTTGGACCTTCTGATGATCTTCATTAAGCTTTCAGCTAATGTCTGAAAACCCCTTGGACCCAAAAGAGCGATGGGCCCAGAACCCGAAGCGACCCTCACCCACGGAGAAGTCGGAAGGCCGTCTTCCACCGGGTCAACATGAGGTAAAGGATTTCCCCGTGCTGGATCTGGGTATTCGTCCGGACGTAGCTCTGGACAAGTGGACCCTGTCCGTAGGTGGGGAGGTGGAAGAACCCATGACCTGGGATTGGTCCTCCTTTGGCGAGCTCCCGAGGAAGGAGATCGTTTGCGACTTTCATTGTGTCACTACCTGGAGCCAGTTCGGCATGGTCTGGGAGGGCGTCCCTTTTGCCGAGGTGGTTTCACGGGTCAAACCGCGGGACGAGGCGCGCTTTGTTCTTCTGACAGCCTATGATGGTTATACAACGAATGTTCCCTACGAACTGCTGAAATCTGAGGATGTCCTGGTTGCCACTCATTGGGACCACAAGCCCCTCAGCCTAGAGCACGGTGGTCCGGTGAGGTTTCTCGTACCGAGGCTCTATGCATGGAAGAGTGCGAAATTTCTCAAGGAGATCATTTTCTCCGAAACGGATGCACCGGGCTATTGGGAAAAGCGGGGATACTCCCTGACGGCAGACCCTTGGACGAATGACCGGTTTGGGAGTTAAGAAATAGAGTCAAATAGGCTCAATTGGATCTTGGAACTCTATAGTGCCAAAAATACCCACAAGATTGAGCCATTCATTCTCTAAATGGCACGAGATTACTGAACAAGATTAGGATGGTTGTTCGAAAAAATTTCTCTAAATCATTGAGACAAAAAAACTTAAGATGATGCGATGATTCATGGCATGCCAAAAGCTTGGTGAAGATCAGCTCTTGAAAAGAGTGGAGAGAACCAAAAAAACGAAAGGCATGAACATGAAACTTCTTACAACCCATCGCTATCCCGAGTCCGTATCAAACCGGTTCTCCGATCTGGAGCAGGAAATCAACCGGTTTTTCAGCAACCCCTTCACCCTCCTTGACGGGGCGGCAATCCGCTCCAAGTGGAACTGGTCACCTTCGCTCGACGTGGTCGAGAACAAGGATGAGCTGAAGGTCAGTGCCGAGCTTCCCGGCATGAGTAAGGACGACGTCAACGTCACTTTTGAGGATGGCGTGCTTGAACTCAGCGGGGAACGCAAGTCGGAGCACGAGGAGAATAAGGACAACGTCCATTTCTCGGAGCGCAGCTACGGAACGTTCCATCGTCGGATCAACCTCCCCCAGGGAGTGGACCCCTCCAAGGCCAAGGCCTCCTATAAGGATGGTGTCCTGACCGTGACACTGCCGAAGGTGGAGGAGCAAAAGCCAAGAAAGATCGAAGTCAACGTCAAGTAACTCCCAATCCTCCCGGGCGCCTGGAGGCGTCCGGGACTATCGTAAAGCATTCAAAACAAATCAGTTATGAGCGCAACCAAGGAAATCAAGAATACCGGGGACTCCGTTGTGTCAGCCCCGGAACACTATCGCAGCTTCCGAGCGGATCTTCTGCGCAATGGAGATGGCTACAAGCTGGTTGGCGAACTCCCGGGCGTGACCCGCGAAAGCCTGAAAGTGACAATCGATGAGGACGTGCTGACCGTAGAGGGCTCCACCTCAGGCTACTCTGACGAGCTTTCGGTGGTTCGGAAGGAGCTGCCCCGCGGGCATTACCTCAGGCAGTTCAGGCTCAGCGACAGCATCGATACCCAGTCCGTCAGGGCCCGATTGGAGAATGGCATCCTGGTTCTGGACCTTCCCAAGAAGGAGATGTTCCGACCCATGTCCATCAAGATTGAGGACTGAACCGTCTTTCAGTGACGTGTTGGAGTATCGTGGGCCCGCTTCCTGAGCGGGCCCTTTTCCATTTCATGAGTGAAAAAACGAGAAAAAGGGCCGATATTGTCCAGTAATACACGGTTCTTGCGTTTATTGAGTGAACCAGTTAATTTGAGAAACCCTTGGAAAGGACCAAAGAAGGGCCTGTGTGTTTGAAGTGTTTGAGTTGAAAGAACAAAGCGTCGCTATGAAGCCATCGAAGAAATATCTGGAGGAACATTCACCGAATGTTGAGGACTTTTTCATGAACCGCCGCCAGTGGTTGAACCGCTTCGGCATGGGGTTTGGAGCCATGAGCTTCGCGGCCCTTCATGAAATGGATTTCATGCCGGGCACGACCAGCTACGCGGCCACCACCAACCCACTGTCGCCAAAGAAGCCTCACTTCCCGGCCAAGGCCCAGCGCGTCATCCACATTTTCGCCCAAGGAGCCCCGTCCCACGTTGACACCTGGGATCCCAAGCCAGCCTTGGCACAGTATGCGGACAAGACTCTTCCCGACTCCAACGGCGTAGCGTTCCCATCACCCTTCAAGTTCACGAAGATGGGACAGTCCGGTGTCGAAGTCAGCGAAGTCTTTGATAAGATCGGGGAGCACATCGACGAGATGGCGGTCATCCGTTCCATGCACACGCCGATTCCTTCCCACGAGGTGGCATCCGTCATGATGAACACCGGGTCGCTTAGGATCATCAAACCGTCGCTGGGTTCGTGGACAGTTTATGGTTTGGGCACCGAGAACCGGAACCTCCCCGGGTTCATTTCACTCCGTCCCGGCGGCAATCCTCCTGGTGGCACCCAGAACTGGGGTTCGGCCTTTCTTCCAGGTGTCTATCAGGGAACCAGCGTTGGGACGAACGTCCAGAAGATCGAGGACATCATCGCCAACATCAAGAACCCCTACACTTCCCTTGAGGAACAGCGACGGCAGCTCGACCTCGTCCACAAGCTCAACTTCAAGCACAGCCAGAACCTCCAGAAGGACTCGAAGCTTGAGGCCCGACTGGAGTCGTACGAGATGGCCTTCAAGATGCAGACTGAGGCCACGGATGCCTTTGACATCAGCAAAGAGCCGCAGAGCATCCGCAACATGTATGGCAACTCGGCTCAGGGTCGTCAGATGATGATCGCCCGCAGGTTGCTTGAAAAGGGGGTCCGCTTCGTCCAGGTCTGGGCGGGTGGCTGGGACCATCACAACGATCTTGAGAATCGCCTGGCCCAGAAGGCCGGTGAAGTCAACCAGCCCATCGCGGCCCTCATGGCCGACCTGAAGAACCGTGGCATGCTCGACAGCACCCTGATCATCTGGGGCGGCGAGTTCGGACGCACGGTGACCCGTGACCGCAATGGTGGCGGCGAACCCGGACGCGATCACAACAGCAGGGCATTCAGCATGTGGATGGCCGGTGGCGGTGTGAAGGGTGGCACGACCTATGGTTCCACCGACGAGTTTGGAGCCCGCTCCGTTCAGGACAAGGTTCACATCCATGATCTTCATGCAACCGTCCTGGCACTGCTCGGTTTTGATCACGAGAAGCTGACCTACCGCTACAACGGGCGGGACTTCCGGTTGACCGACAACTTCGGGAATGTGATCAAGGACATCATTGCATGATTCGAAATCAACCATGATCCAAATCATGAAGAATAGAGTCACAACCTTTGCAGGCCTCGCATTTGTCGGGGCCTTTTTCTCCTCGG
>CAZKNW010000103.1:0-10292 GCA_964554035.1 uncultured Verrucomicrobiota bacterium | reverse complement strand
CCCGTCGATTCCGCATAACGCGCCACATCCAGCCAGTGCCTGCCCCATCGCTCTCCAAACTGGGGACGCCGAAGCAGGTCATCCACCTTCGATTCGATCGCAGCCTCCGCATCCATGGACCAGGCCTTTTCGAAATGGACCACCTCTTCAGGTGTGGGGGGGATTCCCACGAGATCAATGTAGAGTCTCCTCAGGAGCGTTGCTGGATCCGCCTTCCCCGAAGGAGTCAGGCCTGCTTCCGCGAGCGATGCGTTTACGAGGGAATCGATGGTGGCACCAGTGGGAGCCATCGGTGCCTGATAGGCCCAGTGCTGACGCCCTGCCTCGATGTCCACCTTCGATTCCACAACCAGCTTCTCACGACGGCGGGGATCCGGTGCCCCCATGGAGAGCCATTCCTTGAAGCGTTGGATGGTCTCGGCAGGCATCTTCTCCTTGGGGGGCATCTCCAGGTCGGTCCAGTTGATGGCCTTCCAGAAGAGGGACTGGGAGAAGTGATCGCCTGAAAGGACGTTTCCGCTGTCGCCACCCTGCAGCATACCGTCCTGGGTATCCAGCAAGAGTCCACCCCGGTTCTTGCCCGTTTCCACCGAGTGACAGTCATAGCAGTACTGGACCAATGCCGGACGGATGTGGGTCTCAAAGAACTTTTCCTGGGCCGGAGTGATGGTGGAGGCCATCGACCCAAAGGCCGTCAGGCCAAATCCAAGAACCGTGATGATGACTGCGGAAGTTTTCATGTTCACCGTTTCCTTGTCGGCGTCTCCCATTTTGTGACTAAAAAAATTCCCAAAAAAGTGAAGGAGGGACGAACTCCCGTGAGTCCCACTTCAAAACCCTGAAGGGGTGAAATTTTCGCCGAAGAAGCCAAGGAGAGCGCTATCGCCGACACTAAGAGCGCATCATGCCAGGCTCTGAGATCAGGGACTCGTGGGAACTCGTCCCTCCATCAACCCGTCAGAGCACATCCGGCAGCTTCGGCAGCCCCGCATCCACAATGACCCTCACCAGGTCCGAGGACAGCCTTGGAGAAGCCAGATCCAGATGGACGGTTCTCCGGTCGGGACTCAACCGGACCATGTCGCCCACGAGCCTGCCATTGAGGTTCAGCTCCCTGCGCTCCTGATCCTCACCTGCAGGGAACCGCGAAAAGCGCCCGGCACTGGCCATCAATTCCTCGTGCAGGACGATGACCCCCAGCACAGGACGGTCGAAGGTGATGTCCCCCACCATCCGCTTGACCGCAAGCCCCTCACGCGCCTGTTCAGGTTGATAGTGCAATACGTAGCTGCGGATCTCCTGTCCTGCAGGAAGCGACGTCGGGGTCAACTGCTCCTCCAGACGATACTCGCCGGGCTCGGAAAGATTCACCCTGAGTGGGGAGGTCAATTCTCCGATGTAGCCCTCGGGCCGGACGAACACAAAGTCATCGCTGCTGCTGAAACGAAGTCGCCGCCAGGGAGGAACCAACTGGAAGGCACCCGAAGAGGACTCGATTCCTGAAAAGACGGGCCACACCTTCTCGAAAGGCCTTTCATCAAAGGAAACCGTTTCGATGCCCTGCCCCCTGCGCATCCGGACAGCCTGTCCCTCCTTCAGGACCTGCGGTGCATCCGAGCCCGGTTCCGCCACCTCCACTTCGCCTTCAAACACCGTCACCCGTGAATTGCCTTCCTCATCCAGCTCGACGCCAAAGGCGGTCCCGAGATCGGTCACCTCAGCGGTGGGCGTATCCACCTTGAACCCCTCGGCACCCGGGGGAACATGGGCCGTGAGAAGCCCGGAAACCAACCGTGTCCGGTCCGCGGAAACCAGTTCGTAGCGCGCCGGCCCCTGAAGGGTGATCTCCACGCCGCTGTCAAACTGCAGGCGCACCGTGCCGGACTTCAGTTCCATCACCTCCGCCAGCCAGCGTTGCCCTGCGGAAAAGGCCTCGTCACCAACAAACTCGGCATCGCCCAGATGCGCCAAGGTGACGAATCCCGCCTTCATGGAAGGTCCTTCCCCCAAATCCTGCTTCCGTGCCTCG
Source organism: uncultured Verrucomicrobiota bacterium (assembly GCA_964554035.1). Lineage (GTDB taxonomy): Bacteria > Verrucomicrobiota > Verrucomicrobiia > Limisphaerales > CAZKNW01 > CAZKNW01. The sequence continues at coordinate 8,263 of CAZKNW010000103.1, read as the reverse complement.
GGATCCCTGAAAACAACCAACAGGATGGCAATGGCGGCCGCCAAGGGAATCATCCACTTCATCCGTGCTCCCTGCCGGGCTGGAAAACCCACGATCCCGGCCCCATCGTCAACTCCATCCCCTTCCAGCACATCTGCCATGCCCAGTTCATTCTGCAAGCGATCGTGAAGCATGCCGGCCCTGGCAAACCTCCGGGCATTCTCCGGAGACTCCCGGATCCATTCCTCCAGTTCCCCCTGCTCCTCCGTGGAAAGGGATTCGTCCAGGTAGCCACTGATGAGTTCTCCGATGCGATCACTCATTGCCCTGCTCCTTCCGACGCTGCCTTCCGTTCCACACATTCACGAAGTTGTTCACGGATGCGTTGGAGAGACTTCCGGACGGCGGTTCCAGCCATTTCGATCGCCTCACTGATCGCCGCTGGTTTCAACCCATCCTGGTATCGAAGCTCGCAGATCTGACGGGCCCGGCCATCCAGTTTCCTGAGGCACTCCCGCAGGAAATCCAGTTCCCTGACCTCCTCGGCAGGCAGGTCGGCAAAGGCCTGTTCCAGCACCTCGATGGTCTCAGGCTCAAAGACATTGAGATGCTTCTGTCGCTTTCTCAGGTAGGCCTTGAACTGATTGCGGGCCACCCCCATCGCCCACTGGGGAAAGGGACGCTCAGGATCATAACCATCGAAAGACTCGAAGACCGCCACGGCAATGTCCTGCATGAGATCATCCCGATCCCGGAAATCACGGACCACCGAAGTGACAAAGGCCGAGACCTTGGGCTGGGCCAAGGTCCAGAGGCGCGTCACCTGCCGCATGGATTCATCGAGATTTCGGTCTGTCATGCCGTTTCAAGGAGTCCTTGTCGCAGATCCTCGTTTTGTGACAGGTAATCTTCAAAAAATGAGGAAAGGCTATTTTCGCATTTTGAGATTCCTCTCATGAGGAGCCTCCATGTGATCCTTGTCGGTGAGGGACCGGTCCAGAATCCTGCCCGGCCGGATCGGTTCATGGGATTCCTTTGCGATGGCTGCCAAGCGCGCCACCACCTTGGGATGCGCCTTCGCCACGTCCACGAGTTCCTCGATGTCGTTTGAAAGATCATAAAGCTCCCAGTCGGCTGCTCCCTTTCGATAGGCCTTCCAGTTCCCTTCCCTGACCGCGGTCTGGTTGCCGAATTCCCAGTAGAGATGGGGATGCTTCTTCTGTCCCGGAATGCCCAGCAGCGTGGGCAGGATGGAGAGACCGTCGGTCCTTGGGCACTCGGCTTGGGTCAGATCTGCGAGCGTAGGCATGATGTCCGTGAAACAAAAGAGGTGGTCGGAGACGGACCCCGCCTCGATTTTGCCAGGCCACCGGGCCAACATGGGAACCTTCAGTCCGCCTTCGTAGAGAGAACCCTTGCCCGCACGAAATCGCTTGCCCGTCTTCGGATTCAGGTTCGGTCCAAAAAATCCATGGGGACGTTCTTTCGTCATGAAATAGGGCTGCCCTCCATTGTCACCACAGAGAAAGAAAAGGGTCTCCCGATCAATCCCCAACTCCTTCAACAGCCCCATGATTTCACCGATCTGCCGGTCCATCATGTGCATGAACGCGGCATAAACCCGCGCATCCTTTTCCGTCCTTTGGCCTGCCTTCCATGGCTTGTCCTTGAAGAGCTGCCACGAGGGATCATCTTCATCAATTCCCCAGAGCCCATGGGGAGGCGTCCACGGAAGGTAACAAAAGAAGGAGTCCTGATGATGACTGCGGATGAACTTCAGGGACTCGTCAAAGATCACATCCTGCGCATGGGTTTTCCCCTCATAGAAGCTTGTGCCCGGATTACCAGGAAGGGGCACCTCCTCGCTGTTCCGGATCAGGTAACGCGGATAGTAGGTATGGGCATGGACCTGGTCATAGTATCCAAAGAAGACATCGAAGCCGTGCTTCTCAGGCACGCCGGATGTCCCCCTGCCGCCGATCCCCCACTTCCCGAATCCGCCTGTGGCATACCCCCGGGTCTTCAGCATGCTGGCCAGCGTCGGTTCATCCGAGCGGATGGGTGCATAGCCGTTGTTTCCCCTCATCGAGGTGTGTCCCGTGTGAAGGCCTGTCATCAGCACACAACGCGTTGGACCGCAGACAGGCGCTCCCGCCATGGCATTGGTGAAGCGCATTCCCTCAGATGCGAACTTGTCGATGTTTGGGGTCAAAAGATCAGGATTGCCCATGTGGGACGATTCAAAATAGCCCCATTCATCGAGCATCAGATAGATGATATTGGGTCGTTCCCCTTCCGCCGCCGAGGCACCTAGAATCAGAAGCACACAAAGAAGGAATAATGAAATTTTTCGAAGCTTCATGAATCAACGGGAAGGCCGGAATCAATCAGCCAGCGTATGAATTGTGTTCTGGATCTCCCCTTCCACTTCCTGTCCGTCCTGACCGACAAGGTCGTAGCGGATCGACATCTGCCAGACCGGCTTCATGTCTTGAATCTGAAGCTGCAGGGTCCGGCCATCCTTGGAAAGCGATGCACCAAGAACCTCATGTTTCCTCTGGTCGTAGTGCTTGGAGCCGTAGTTGGCGGAACGTTTCAGCGCCCAGGTTTCGACCTGATAGCGTTCCTTCACCTTCTCGACGGATTCAGGTGAGAGCGGATCCGAGAAGGTCATCGCCACACCCTTCGCCGTTGCCTTCAGCTCCACCGGCAGGTGCATCGGCTCTCCCGTGGCCCGGATGCGATAGAAGCCACCCGGCAACTGCATCTGCGCCGTACCCCATGCAGCCATGCCGCAAAGGTAGAGATCTCCATTGGAATGAAATCGCCCCCTCATGGTTCCGGTTGGAAAGTCAGGAATGGGCAGACGACAAAGTCCACCCTGCATCTGGCCGTTGACGGTCTCATGGGGCACCACCTCAAGGCGACCATGGCCGTAGGAAAGGTGAAGCAGCCTTCCATCCAGTGCACCCCACTTCCTGCTGGCAATCCAGAGCAACTCCGCAGGTGAGCGATCAAACTGTTTATCCACCCAGCAGAGCGGCTGCTCCATGGCGGCGTTGGATTCATCCTTCGGCGCACCGTAGCTCCACATGTTTCCGTAGAAGCGCCCGCTGGGCACAACCCGGTTGATGCGGTTCATCGGATTCCAGTGACCCTCCTGGTCCGTCACGAAGAATGAACCGTCCGGGTTCCTGCAGACTCCATTGGCCGCCCGAAACCCATTGGCGAGGATCTCCGTGTGCTCCCCGTCATAACTGACCTTGATCAGCGTTCCATGATGGGCCACCAGCGGCGGACGGGCATGACGGGCACTCTTGGCGTAGTAGAGATTCCCCTCATCATCCGCCTGCAGGCCCATGGCAAACTCATGGAAATGTTCCGAAACCTGGTGATCGCTGTTGAAGCACTTGTAGAAATCGGTCTCCCCATCCTCGTTGAGGTCAATCAACTCCACGATCTGATCGCGGCAGGAGACGAAGATGCGTTCCCCGACAAGCTTCACCCCTAGCGGTTGAAAAAGACCTGAAGCAATCCGTCGCCATTCAACCGCATCCGCTTCTTCATCGGCAATCCCGTCCACCTTCCAGACGTCACCATCCCAACAGACCACGATGGCGGACTGACCGTCCGGAGTGAAATCCACACCGCCTGCCCGAAGCCGGCTCTTCCAGGGATTGAGGGAAGGCATGATGAAGCTGTCCCACTGGAAGGCCCCTTTCTGTTCACCTCGAATCTTCAGTGTGGCGATGGGGTCAGGCCAACTGGGCGCCCCCCCTTTTGTGAAGGCACTCAGATCGATCGGTTTGACTTCCTTCGCTTCACCGGTCCTTCCAACGACAAAGGCAAGTTTCACCGGGGTGATCGAAGCGGGAATCGTCGCCACAACAAAGCCATCCTTCACGGTTGTCGAAACCTTTCCGGATCCACGAACAACAGTCCTTGTGCCGGCATTGCCCAGCCTCACCTTCAGGTCCTTCCCCGATTTGGCAACGTTCAGGTGACGGATAAAACCGCCGTCGCTGGTGCGGTCATGACTCTCAAGGATGTCCGCATCTCCGATGGAATAGGAGACCACCAGTCGCCCTGCTCCCCGATGGATGCCATGGTATTTTGCCCATGTGTCCGGGAGAGGACCAAAGCGCCTACCATCCAACCCGACAAAGCGGGCGTCCTCGAAGCCCCCTGTTTCCGGGTTTGCCCAACCAGGTCCATCCGCTGTTTCAAAAAGGGGCACACCCATCGTCCTGGGACGCACGACATGACGTCCGTCAAAGTTGATGCCGTGATAATCGATGAAGTCGTCACCCGACCAGACCCCGGCGACCCGCAGGGTATCATGCTCGAAGGCCGACCACTGGCTCCCTTGAGTCACACCGCCCTCACCGTCATCCAACCTTATGGCGATCGCCTTGAAGGCGATGTTGGCATCCTCGGCGACATAATCTGCCTGCTGTCCCTTGGGCCATGGATTGGCCCGCTTTTCGGGCGTGGCGATCTCGAAAGTCCCGATCAGGAAGGGACCATAATCCATCTCCTTCCATGGTTCGCGCCTCACGGGATCAGGACCCAGGCTCTTTCCCTTGGGGAGGCCGGCAAGGTATGGCTTCGTGACCTTGAAATACTGGGAGGGATTGTTCTCGCGGACAAAGTGGTCGCGGATGTAGTGGATGACGGCGTATTTCTCACGCGGGGTCAACTGCGCCTGCGGTGCCATCAGGCGCCATCCACGCGTCACCGCCTGATACATGCTGTAGGGATCCGGACCATGCTGAAACTGCCCTTCACCGAAGCGCATGGCGAGTGGGATGGAACCGGCGAAATTGAGATCCCCATGACAGGCATGACACACCTGCTGATAGATCTCCTGCCCCAGGTTGAGCACACCTCTGGACTGGTTCTCAATCAGCCGGGCGTGGTCGATTTCCTTTTCGTAGTCAGGAAGCGCGGACTCGGGAAGCAACAGTGTTCCGGGAGGCAAGGTTCCATCCTGGGCCAGGGCCGTGGAAGCCCACCCCAAGAAAACCAAGGCCGAAAAAAGCAGGTTACGGATCATGATCAACAAAACTATTGCAGGTGCTTCTTGAAGAAACTGTCGGCCTTGTCCGCCATCTGATCGAACCAGACCTGCTTACCAAGAAAGGGATGAGGGGCGTCCTTGATGACGGTCAGGCCTTCATCGATACCCAGTTTCCTCATCTGTGCTCGGAACTCATCCGCATGGGTGCTTGGATCATCCTTTTCGCCAGTGATGAACCAGACCGGCGGATCCTGTTTGTCGAGGTGATGAAGCGGTGAGGCCATTCGATAGGTAGCCATCCGTTCCTCCTGGGATCCGCTGAGAAACTGCCTCCAGATCTGTCCCCGATCCTCAGCAGCGGAAATGGTCCTGGTTCGTTCGGAAAGCAAATGCGACTGCGCTCCCATCGGGACAGCCGCCTGGATCGTGCTGCTGTATCCGGCGTTGCCTCCATCCCCTTCCAGTTCTGCCACACCGCCCGAGGTCGCCAGCAAGGCCGTCAGGTGACCACCGGCGGAAAGCCCGATTGCACCAATGTGGTCGGAATCGATTCCCAGCTCACCCGCATGTGCCCGAAGATACCTCACGGCAGCCTTGCAGTCGTTGATCTGCGCTGGGAAGGGTGCCTCACCACTCAACCGATAGGAAATCGTGGCCGCCACATAGCCACGCGCCGCCAGTGCCTGGGCAACCTTCGAATGACTCGTGCGGTTCCCCTTGGCCCAGCCACCTCCATGAATACAGACGACGGCTGGCAGTTGTCCCCATGCCTTCTTCGGACGGTAGATGTCCATCTCAAGGGTGCGGTTTCCATATTTTGCGTAAGTCACGTTGAGTTTGGAATCCAGGCTGTCCAGCACCTCCCATGGGATCTCCGTCCGACCATCCTTGCGCGGAGGCGATACAAATCCCACCTGGCGCGCATCCAACATCATCTCCTCCTGAAACATCACCGCCATGCCTCGAAGTTTTCTTAGGATGTCGCGGTTTCGAACCAGATCGTTCTCACCCGGATCCTTGGCGAGATCATAGAGTTCAAGAGTGGGGTTCAGGTAGAGTTTCCAGTTCTGCCAGCGCACTGCGGAAAGAGCTCCTTGGCTGCCGTGGTAGAAGAAGGCATCGGTATACTCCTTTCGGTTGACGAGCTCCGCCCATTCGCCGGCAGGGTCCCAGCGCCTCCGCAGGGGCACGTCGGCGTTGAGCGACTTCTTCATCGCCGGTCCCGGAACAAATTTTGTCTCCCCCTTGAGCAAGGGACTGATGTCACGCCCATCAATGACCCGCCCTTCCGGAACCCGAATCCCCGCAAGGGTGGCGAGGGTGGGATACCAGTCCATCGCATTGACAACGGCGGCGGACTCCAGTCCCTTCGTGACGCCGAGGCCCGGCCCCCAGGCAATGGCCGGAACCCGGATGCCTCCCTCATAGGTGGAAAGCTTGCGCCCACGGATCTGCTGCTCAGGTGTCCGACCTGGTCCCCGTCCGTTGTCCGAGGCATAGACCACAAGGGTGTTATCCGCGATCCCAAGCTTCTTCATGGAATCGAAGATCCGCCCGACATGATGGTCCATCTCCTGAATGGCATCCCCATACTCGCCCCAGTTGGACGTCCCCTTGAACTCCTCGCTCACACCCAGCGGGTTGTGGAGCATGGTGTGCGGCAGATAAATGAAGAAGGGATCATCCTTGTTCTTTTCCATGAAATCGATCGCTTCATTCGTGTAGAGCCGGGTGAGTTCCGCTGGATCAGCAGGACGTTTCACCACTTCCCCATTTCGCAGGAGCGGAACACCGCCCTCCTTCTCAAAATAGACCACCTCTACCGGATCCAGATTGTGCAGCAGACCGAAGTAATGATCGAAGCCCTGGTTGTGCGGCAGGAAGGATTCATCAAAGCCCAGATGCCATTTTCCAATACAGGCCGTTGCGTAACCCTTGGACTTGAAGAGCTCGGCAAGGGTCAGTTCATCCGGATGAATTCCGGTCGGCGAATCCGCGCGGTGCACCCAGATCTGATTACCCACGCGCCTCGGATAACAACCTGTCAGCAACCCGGCCCTCGAAGGACTGCAGATGGGGGCGGCCGCGTAATAATCCGTAAACCGGACTCCCTCCGAAGCCATGCTGTCGATCCGAGGAGTCTTGACCTCACTGGCCCCGTAGCAACCCAGATCGTAGTAACCCTGGTCGTCCACAAGGATGAAGACGACATTGGGAGGCTGCTTGGCAGCAAGAGAGGTCCAGCCATCCAACAGAATCAGACAGAACAACAAGGCAGGAATGACACGCGGGAACATTCCCCGAGATGACCAGAAGCCCCCGCCAAAAGCAAGCAAGCGGCCTTCCTACTCCAGCTTTGTCGGGCCGATATATTCCTTCGCGATCACCAGATCGTCGAAATAGACGATGTTCACCGGATTCTTCGTCCAACGATCAGTCACATAGCTCTCCAATGTCAGCGCGTTCGCCATGAGCCCTTTCGTCTTCCTCCAGTTGATCCCCTTCCAGTGCCCCATCGGCTGACCGTCGATCCAGAAGGCCTGTTCCCCATCGGGCTTGCCGGGCGTGTTGTGCTTGATCATGAACTCGCAGCAGATCCACCGGTCCTTCCTGATTACGGGCTGCTCTTCCGGCTTGAAACTGTTTCCCCAGTATTTCCCATCCGGACTGGCCTGCATCTCGTGCCAGTAACTGTAGAAATTCCATCTCCCCGGAGCCGGAAAGTGCCCCCAATTACCCCAAGGCTCCAGTGCGGTTGAGAAGCGTTCATCGCCCTCAGGCTTGCTCCCCGCCCCGCCAAAGCCCGACCACCGATCACCGCCCTTCAACCCCTTGTTGGCGCGCAGGGTAACGAAGTGGTGCACGTAATCGCAGTCCTCGTCAAAGCGCGTGTAAAAGCGAATGAAGAGGACGTCAGAAGATTCAAACCACTTGGTCAGTCCTCCACCCGTGTTCCGGCCCAACTCCGCCCGCACCTTGAGGCTCTTACCGAAAGACGCTTTCTCATCCTCCAATCGAACAAGCGACAGGACCTCACCCTCCCTATCCCTGACTTCGTCCCAATGGTCGCGATAGCTGTCCGATTCAAAGTCTTCGGTGAAGATCACGGAGGGATGTTTCTTCAGCTCGACCTCATTGGAGTAGCTCGCTGCCAGACCTCCGCCTTTGGGTAGGATTGCCGGCTCATCCCCTTGAGACGACTCAACCAGAAGAAACAGAAACGCTGCAACAAGTGGGAGGGAATGCTTCACGGGAAGAGACTAG
>CAZKNW010000102.1:5984-10412 GCA_964554035.1 uncultured Verrucomicrobiota bacterium | reverse complement strand
TGCCTTCCTAGTTCAAAATAAAAGGCCGGACCTCTTTCGAGATCCGGCCTGCTTGATATTCGAATTCGAAATCGAGGATGATCAGTTGAGGAAGATCATCTCGTTGGACTCGAGGAGCACCTGGGCGAGTTTCTCCCAGGCAGTCAGTGGCTCGGCATTTCCCTTCTTGGGTGCACCAAACTGGGAAAGGGCACTCCACTTGCGCTCACCCATCGTGATGATCGGAGACCAGTCGAACCCATCCCCCTTGCTGTTCTTGTTGTTGAGGACGGCAAAGTCAATGGACTGTCCCTTCTTCACCTCGAGCTCGAGGGAAACCTTCTTGTGGGTGTTCTCCACATGCTGCTTCCAGACCTCACCCTGCCCTTCGACAAAGACGGTTGCGATGATGCCATCGCCTTCCTCCGCCTGATGACTGACACCCCCGGAGACCCGGATCGTTCCATTGACCGGCGACGTCCAGCGGCGGATGACAGCCGCACGCTCATCTTCAGGAGACCAGCCACCTTCGGCATGCAGGGAAACCCTGCCGAAGCGCTTGTCCGGAAACTTGCGTGACAACTGATACTGGTTCTTCTCAAAGACCGCGAAGGGCTTGAAGTTCTGTTCCGTTTTATCGGTGCGGTAGAATGCGTAGCCGTAGGACCACTTGTTCTCCTCCGCAATCTCCTGCCCTTCCGATTCCACATACTTGATGAAGGTGACTGCCTGCTGCAGTTCCTCATCTGTTGCATCGCGCTGGAACAGAAGGCTGAAGAGGGCACGCACCTTCTCCTGTGGATCCTGCAGAACACGGATCTCGGAACGCTGCATGAGCGCCTTCGCCTGCTGGATGACCAGAGGGCTGTTCATCATGAACAGGGCCTGCTGGGGCACCGTGGTCTCGTCACGACGACTGGTGGTCATGTCCGGATTGGCAAAGTCGAAGGTCCGGAAGATCTCGGGAAGCTCTTCACGGTCGATGTAGGCATAGAGCGTGCGGCGTGGTGCCTGGTCCTTCTCGTTGGTGACGTCAAACGGACGCCCGCCAACGGTCAGGTCGATGCTTCCACCATGCATGAGCAGGGTGTCGCGCATGGACTCGAAGTCGAGACGCTGCAGGTTCATCTTCCAGAACAGGCTGTTGGACGGATCCTTCAATGCATACTGCTCGTTGTGCAGCGACGACTGCTGGTAGGTGGCGGACATGAGGATGTGCTTGTGAAGCTTCTTCAGGGACCATCCATTGTCCATGAACCACGATGCCAGGTAATCCAGCAACTCCAGGTGGACCGGCTCCTCAGCCCTCAAACCAAAGTCACTGATGGTCGGTACGATGCCTTCACCAAAATACTTGGCCCAGACACGGTTCACGATGACACGAGCGGTCAGAGGGTTGTCAGGATGAATGATCTCCTTCGCGAGTTCCAGGCGTCCGCTTCCGTCGTCGAAACGTTCCCGTTCCTCGCCGGCGGGCGAAAGAATCTCGAGAAAACGACGAGGAGCAACATCGCCGAAGCGGCGTGCCTCACCACGAATGAGAAGCTTGGAATCGGTGGGACGACGCGAGTCGAAGATCGCCATGGCCCGGTCAGGTGAACCGGGATGCTCCACCTTGAGCTTGAGGATCTTGGGCTGAAGACGGTATTCCTCCCGACGGATCAGGTTGTTCTGAACGAATCGCCTCGCATCCCTCACATCGGGCATGACGGCGGACTTCTTGTCATTCAGAAGCACCATCTGGACCTGCTGCAACGCCGGGTCTCCACCCTTCCCTTCCTTGAGTGCCTTGTTGAAGACCTGATCATAGACCTTGGAGACATCCTTCATGGATGTGACGTCCGCATCGGCAAGTCCTTGCTTGATGAGCTCATTGACCGAATCGGACTTCTGGATGCTGGCCAGCACCTTTCCGCTTTCCTGGTCAAAGCGATCATGATCAATGGAAGCAAGCTGCATCCAGGCACCGAGAACGGGGTCGGACTCCTTGACCTTCTTGAGCTTGCTCTGGAGGTAAAGGGCGGCGTTGTAATTCAGCTTGGCCTTGGTGAAGGCGGCACGCTGGCGTGACTTGTTGGCGGTCCTTTCAGCCTCGTAGATGACGTAGAGGTACTTGGCCAGGTCATTGCGGTATTCCTCAATGGCTTCCTTGGTCAGCTTGGGGCGAATTTCGGCCAGTTCCTCCTCCAAAGCCTTCAGCTTCGCTTCGAACTCCATGAACTCTGCGGTCTTCTTGGGCTCAAGCAGATAAGGACGGCTGTCGGGCTCCTCCGAGCTGGCAAAGACACCATGCAGGGAGTAGTAGTCCATCTGCGGAATGGGGTCGAACTTGTGGTCATGGCAACGGGCACAGGAGGCCGTCAGGCCCATGAGTCCCTGGGTCACCACGTCGATCTGGTCGTCGATGACTTCATTCGCATTGCCCATGAAGCGCTTGCCCACGGTCAGGAATCCAAGCGCGGCAAGGGAGGTCCTGTCCTTGGAGTCCTTGTCGATCAGGTGGTCGGCCGCAATCTGCTCCAGAACGAACTGGTTGTAGGGCTTGTCGGCATTCATCGACTGAACCACGTAGTCGCGGTAGGTGAAGGCGAAGGGGTAAGTGGGTTCTCCACGGTTTCGCCTGTCGCCCGAGGTATCCGCATAGCGTGCCACATCCAGCCAGTGCCGGGCCCAGCGCTCCCCGTAGTGGGGCGACTTGAGCAGGCGATCTATCAGGTTGCTGTAGGCATCCGGGGATTCATCCTCCACAAACATGTCGACCTCCTCAGGAGAGGGCGGCAACCCGGTCAGGGCGTAACTGACACGACGAATCAGGGCACGCTTTTCCACCTTGGTGTTCGGCTTCATGCCATTCTCCTTCAGCTTGGCGAGGATGAACGCATCGATCGGGTTCTTCACCCAGTCTGATCCGACCTCGGGTGGAGACGGACGCTTGATCGGCTGGAAGGCCCAGTGATCACGGGATTCATTGACGTCGATCTTCGCCATGCTGGCCGACGCCGTCTCCCCCTTGCGCGGATCAGGCAGTCCCATGGAGATCCATTTTTCGAAATTCAGAATGACGGCCTCGGACAGCGGGTCACCCTTGGGAGGCATCTCCATGTCCTCTTCCTGGTGACGGATCACCTTGATGAGCAGGCTTTTGTCGGGCGACTTGTCGAGCTCGACGGCCGCGCCACTGGCGCCGCCAGCAAGGATGGCCTCACGGCTTTCAAGGGAAAGGCCACCCTTGGCCTTGCCGTTGCCATGGCAGTCCATGCATTGGCCGCTCAGCACCGGCCGGATGTTCTTCTCAAAGAAATCCAGCTGATTGTTGCTGAACTTCACCTCTTCAGCGTGCAAATGAAGCCCGAGGACCGTCAGCGCAGATAGAGTCAGAATACGTTTCATAGTGTTGTCTTTCAGCGACAGAGCCCCCGGTCTGAACCGGAGGCTCCCGTCTTAAAGGTTTGTTTGCTTAGGCAATCAGTTCGCGGACCACATTGCCATAGACATCGGTCAGACGGAAATCACGGCCGTTGTAACGGTAGGTCAGCTTCTCATGGTCGAAACCGAGAAGGGCGAGGATGGTGGCATGGAGGTCATGCACATGGACCTTGTTCTCGACCGCATTGTAGCCAAATTCGTCGGTCGCACCGTGGATGTAGCCGCCCTTGACGCCACCACCCGCCATCCACGAGCAGAAGCCACGGCTGTGGTGGTCACGACCGGGTTCGCCACGGCCATTCCGGTCATGACGCGGCGTGCGTCCGAACTCACCACCCCAGACGACCAGGGTGCTGTCCAGCATGCCACGCTGCTTGAGGTCCTTCAGGAGGGCGCCCAGCGGCTGGTCAACCTCTTCAGCCTTGCGGGAAAGGTTGCTGACGAGATTGGTGTGATGGTCCCAGCCATTGGCCCAGACCTGAACGAAACGAACGCCACGCTCCACGAGGCGACGGGCAACCAACATCTGGCGGCCGATCGGCGTGGTACCATAAAGCTTCTGGATGCTGCCGGGCTCCTTGGTGATGTCGAAGGCATCGGTGGCCTCGGTCTGCATCTTGTAGGCCAGCTCAAAGGACTGGATGCGGGCTTCCAGCTTCTCCTCACGCTTCAGCCGCTCGTTGTGGGCCTCATTGAAGAACTTGAGCAGATCCAGCTGGCTGCGCTGCTCCTTCTGAGAGGTGTAATCGTTCTTGATGTTGGCGATGATGTCCTCAATGCGGGCGGACACGTTCGATACATGGGTTCCCTGAAAGGCACCCGGCAGAAAGGCCGAACGCCAGTTGGAGGCGCCACCCACACCGGATCGTCCAAGGGAAACAAAGCCAGGGAGATTCTGGTTCTCGGTCCCGAGGCCATAGGTGACCCAGGATCCGACCGAAGGCTTCACAATCCGGCCGGAACCGGTGTTCATCATGACGGTCGCAAATTCGTGGGCCGGAATGTTCGTATGCATGGACCGGA
>CAZKNW010000102.1:0-5974 GCA_964554035.1 uncultured Verrucomicrobiota bacterium | reverse complement strand
GGATGACCGCGATGTCATCGATGCATTCGCCAATATGGGGGAAAATCTCGGAAACAGGGGTTCCAGACTGGCCGCGCTTGGTGAACTTGAACTGCGCAGGCAACGGCACACCACCGATCTCGCTCACATCCTGCCCGGCACGCCTCTCAAGCTCAGGCTTGGGATCCCAGGTATCGATGTGGGAAGGTCCGCCCTGCGAGAACACGTGAATGACGTGCTTGGCTTTGGCGGGAAAGTGGGGATTCTTGGGTTCGAGGGGCGAAAGTGAGGTGGAGGCGGCGACTTTTCCCTCAAGGAGGTCGGAAGCCATCATGGCGCCCATTCCAAGTCCTGCCATACCCATGCCGAACTTGTTCACGAACTCCCTGCGGGTCAGGAAGTAGTCGGCGATCTGGGGACGATGCTGGTTGATGTCCATATTTTTTCAGTTTTTCTGTTCTCAGAGTAACGCTCCGAAAACGATGATTCTTCACTCTCGCCCGATTTCAGGTGCTCCTTTCACTCGAAAGGACCGCCGGGGGCTATCCCAGTTAGGGAAACCGAAACGCGTGTGTCACAAAAATCTAACGTCATTACAGACGCTGGCAATCCTGATCGCAGGACGTAAATTGATAATCTCACCCCGCTTTTTGAAACAATTCGATGGACAGGACTTCATTTCAGTCAAATACTGAGACTCGATCTCATTAGTTTTCGTTTTTTCGAGATCCACGGAACATCCATGAATGTCACACTTCAACAGCTGCAGGTCGGCGCCACTGCCAGGATCAAGTCCATCCAGACGGAGAGCTCGACCAACCAGCGCCTGATGACCCTCGGGCTGCTCCCGGGAACATCGATCAAGAAGATCCAGATCGCACCCTTGGGAGATCCGATCGCGATCGAATTCAACGGGCAACGCATCAGCCTGCGGAAATCCGAGGCCGCCTTCATCGAACTCGAACCCCTCTCCTGACCGGCAGTCACCCGACATGGCTGCAACCGAATCCACCACGTCCCAAGCTCCCCTGCGCCTGGCCCTGCTTGGGAATCCCAATACGGGCAAGACCTCCATCTTCAACGATCTCACCGGTCTGAGGCAACGGGTTGGCAACTATCCGGGCATCACGGTCGAGAAGAAGATCGGCTTCTTCGAGGTGAAGGGACGCAAGGTGGAGATTGTGGATCTGCCGGGCACCTACACGCTTGCAGCCTCGTCACTCGATGAAAGGGTGGTCGTGGACATGCTGGCTGGCAGGGTCAGCAACACCCCTCCCCCGGAACTGATCGTTTTCGTGGCGGATGCCACCAACCTCCTTCGCAATCTCTTCCTTGCCTCCCAGGTGGCCGAGCTGGGGATTCCGATGGTCATGGCCATCAACCTGATGGATGTAGCCACCAAGAAGGGCATTCAGATCGAGCTGGATGAGCTTTCAAAGAGGCTCGGTGTTCCTGTCATTCCTACCGTCGCAACACGGGACGAGGGAATCATCCAGTTGATGGAAGCCATCCTTGAGGCAAGCCAGTCCCAGCCAAAGCTGAATTCCGTGGAATGGCCCGCCTGCGTTGAGGAATCCGTCAAGATTCTGGGCGACCACATCTCCAAGTCTGCCTCGGTCAACCTGAAGCCCATCGAGCTTCGACGGCTGCTCTTCGATCCCGACTCCGCCGTGGCGGAAAGGGTGGATGTCAGCAATGAACAGATCCGCGCCGCCCAAAAGGAGGCACGCGACCATCTGATGACAGCAGGCTACAACCCGCTCGCTGCTGAAGCGCTCATCCAATACGAGCACCTCGGGCGCCTGCTCGAAGGCATCGTGCACCGCATCGGGGAAGCCGGTCCGGACCAGAGCGAGTCCATCGACAAGCTCATGATCCACCGGGGCTGGGGATTGGCGATCTTCATCGGGATGATGTTCGTGGTCTTCCAGGCGGTGTATTCCTGGGCCGGTCCCCTGATGGACGTCATCGATGTCGGAAAAGGCATGGTCCAGGAATGGATCTCCCCCAAGCTTGCCGGCACCCCCACCCTGCAGAGCCTCGTGACTGATGGCGTGATCGAGGGCGTGGGCGCCTTCGTGATCTTCCTCCCACAGATTCTCATCCTCTTCCTGTTCATCGCCCTTCTGGAGGACACCGGCTACATGTCACGCGCCGCCTTCCTCATGGACAAGCTCTTCCACTGGTGCGGCCTGAACGGAAAGAGCTTTGTGCCCATGCTGTCCAGCTACGCCTGTGCCGTGCCGGGCATCATGGCGACCAGGACCATTGAGGATCCCAAGGCACGACTCACCACCATTCTGCTGGCTCCGCTCATGAGCTGTTCGGCCCGACTGCCGGTCTATGTGTTGCTTATTGGAGCCTTCGTGGAGCCCAAATACGGACCCTTCTGGGCGGGTGTCACCCTTTTCGCGATGCACTTTGTCGGGCTCGCCATCGCCATTCCCCTGGCCTGGCTGTTCACGAGGTTCATGATCAAGACCACGGCACAACCCTTCCTCATGGAGATGCCTCCTTATCGCGTGCCGCGGACAAAGAACATTCTCCACCGGGTCTACGAGGCCGGCGCGGAATTCGTTCAGCGCGCCGGCACCGTCATTCTGGCCTTCACCATCCTGATCTGGGCTGCGCTCTATTTCCCACGTCCCGAAGCCCTCGAGGAGAACATGACCCAGGCCTACGCGACCGAGCTCCAACAGGAACGGGGCATGACGGAGAATGAAGTGGAGACTCTCCTCGCGTCCGATGATTCCGAGGAGGCCGGCGAATTGGCCAACCGGATCGACAGCGCCTACGTCAACCAGAGCTACCTCGGAAGGACCGGCAAGGCGATCCAGCCCGTCTTCGCCCTGGCTGGCTTCGACTGGAAGATCACGGTGGGTGTCCTCGCCAGTTTCCCCGCCCGAGAAGTGATCATTGCGACCATGGGGGTGGTCTTCAGTCTTGGAGGCGAGGTCGATGAGGAATCGGGAACGCTCAGGGATGCCCTGAGGGCGGAGACCTGGAAGGAAGGCCCCTTGGCAGGCACGCCGGTCTTCTCACTCCCAGCCGTCTTCGCCATCATGGTGTTTTTTGCACTCTGCTCACAATGCAGTTCCACACTCGCGGTGATCGCCAAGGAATCGAACTGGAAATGGGCGGGATTTGTGTTCTTTTACATGACCGCCCTTGCCTGGGTGACGGCCATCCTGACCTATCAGGTGGGAATGGCCCTAAGCTGAACCTCGCCAAACGCAATGGAAGTCCTCGAGCACATCATCGTTTTCCTGACGGTCGCTGCCTCCGCGATCTACCTGGTGCGTTACTTCCACGCCATGGTTCGTCCGAAGGCGGGATGCAGTGATTGCCGTTGCAAGGTGGGGTTGAAGGCTCCAGGACGCTGATCTCCTCAGCCTCGGGCCCGAACCGTTCCCAGTCCCCCATCCACTCCCAACGTCTGTCCTGTGACCCACCGATTGCGGGGATCCAGGAGCCAGCAGATGGCCGAGGCCACATCCTCCGGCTTCCCGATTCTGCCCAGCGCGTGCATTTTCTCCGAGACCTTGAGGGAAGCCTCGTTCGCCGTCAGGCCGGCGGTCAGCGGCGTATCGGTCAATCCCGGAGCAACACAATTGACACGCAGCCCCCGGCTCCCATAGGTCGCCGCCGCCGCCATCACCATCCCGATGATTCCGGCCTTGGCGGCGGCAATCGCCTCATGGTTGGCCAGGCCGATGCGCCCCGCAGCAGAGCTGACCAACACCAGGGATCCACCCTCCTTCGGGAGATTCTTTGCGTAATTCTTGAGCAGAAGGAAAGACGAGGTGAGGTGCAGCTTCATCGTATGCTCCCAGACTTCCAGAGACGTCATGTGGGCGGGCTTCAACCAGAGTGATCCGATACAATTCACAACACCTGTAAAGGCCTGTTCGGAAAGGGTCTTGCCCAATGTTTCGTCCAGTGTTTCGGGATGCTCGGCATCGATTTCAACATCGACACTGCCCGAAGCGGAACGCCCTGCCCTGACCACGGTCCACGCATCCGCCTCCAGCATGCGGCACACCTCCGAACCGATTCCACCGTTTGCCCCCAGGACCAGGCATCGCTTTGTATCTTCACTCATCGCGCCGCAAACTAGGTTGCTTCCCCTCTTGCGCAACCCGGACATCCACATTTTCTCAGGTCAGCGGAATAGATTTTGAACGAAGAGACTCCCTCGGTTCTCTACACAGACATAGCGAACAACTACTTCACCATGAAACGAACAAGCATGAAAAGATTCAAATCCATTGGACTCCTCGCTGTTTGCGGACTGGTTGGCCTGGCCATCTACGCCAAGACCGACAAGCAACGCGATCTGCCGGAGCTGAACATCGACAAGGCACCCATTGCCGCCGAGGTCAAGGCGGCCACCAGTCTTGCCCCCACCATCAAAAAAGCCAGCCCCAGCGTGGTTTCCATCTACTCAAAGAAGACGATGGAATTCACCAGTGGACGAGGCCTTCCCAGAAACCCCTTCTTCGAACGGTTCTTCGGCCCCGACATGTTTGGGGAAGAGGGCCGTCCCCAGCGTCGTGAATCCAACGGCGTAGGGTCCGGTGTGATCGTCTCCAAGGACGGCTACATCCTCACCAACAACCACGTCGTTGAGGATGCCGACGAAATCGAGGTCCAGTTTGCGGACGGCAAGACCTCCTACGAGGCCGTCGTTGTAGGAACCGACCCCAACTCCGATGTCGCCGTCATCAAGATCGAGGCCAAGGACTTGCCAGCCATCGCAATTGGCGACAGTGACCACCTCGAAGTAGGTGACGCAGTGATGGCCATCGGCAACCCGATGAATGTCGGACAGACCGTCACCCGTGGTATCGTGAGCGCCATCAGCCGCGGTGGACTCGGAATGGTCAACTATGAGGACTTCATCCAGACCGACGCCCCGATCAACCAAGGCAACTCGGGTGGTGCCTTGATCGATGCGGAAGGTCGCCTGATCGGCATCAACACCATGATTGTCAGCCGCAGCGGCGGCAACAACGGCATCGGTTTCGCCATCCCCTCCAATATGGCCGTGAGTGTCATGAATCGTTTGATCCAATATGGGGAAATGGTCCGTGGCTACCTCGGCGTGCAGCTCCAGCCACTGACTTCGGAGATTGCCTCCGGACTGGGTCTGGACAATCCGCAGGGTGCCCTTGCCGCCGACGTCCAGCCCAACACCCCTGCCGCGAAGGCCGGACTGGAACCAGGAGACGTCATCATCGAGTTCAACGGCAAGAAGATCAGCGACATGCGCCAGCTTCGACTCCGTGTCTCGGAAACCGCTCCTGACACAGAAAGCACCGTCAAGGTGATCCGCGACGGCAAGAAGCGCGAGTTCAAGGTGACCCTTGAACCCTTCCCTGAGGAAATGCGTATGGCCTCCTTCAATCCGATGGAGCGACGTCGCGCACCGCAGACCGAGGAAAGCCTCAAGGGCGTCGAGGTCGGCGACATCAACCGCACCACGCGCCAGCAGTTCAACATCCCGGCGGGTGTGAACGGAGCCCTCGTAACGGACGTGGATGAGGATTCCGCCGCCTATGACGCAGGCCTTCGCAAGGGCGATGTCATCCAGCAGATCCAGCACAAGGATGTGAACAGTGCCGACGACGCCGTCGAGCTGAGTCACAAGATCAACAAGAAGCAGATCCTGCTGCGCGTCTGGAGCCAGATGGCCCAGGGCAGCCAGTTCATCGTAGTGGATGAAAGCAAAGACTGATCCTGCTTGAATCCCCTGCTTTCGGCACTTCGGTATTGGTGGCCGGCAGCGCTTTGGATGAGCCTGATCTTCTATGGTTCAACCGATGCGTTGTCGGCCCCAAACACTTCCAGGTTTCTTGGTCCCCTGCTTGAGTGGCTCTTTCCGGGCATTGATCCTTCCATCACCGAAAATCTGCGCTTCCTCATCCGCAAATGCGGTCACCTGACGGAATACGCCATCCTCGCCCTACTCTGCCTTCGCGGATTCCAAAGACCC
>CAZKNW010000101.1:0-10412 GCA_964554035.1 uncultured Verrucomicrobiota bacterium | reverse complement strand
GGAGTCGCCGTCTACGTGCTCCGCAAGATTCTGCGCGGCCTTGAGCTCATGCATGACCCTGGGAAAGGAGGGATCCGGGTCACAGAGGGTGTAGTCCACGCTGGCGGCAACATACCCCTTGGGAACGAAATACTGTGCAATGTGCCGAAACGAATCCTTGTCCTTCTTGGCCCACCCGCCGCCATGCACCACCAGGATCGTGGGGAAGAACTCATCATCCTTGAAACGGCGTGGCATGTAGAGGTCCAGCGCCATCTCACCCTCCCCCGCCGGCGTGTAGATCATGTCGTTGTAGAGGGTGACATTGGGAGGCAGGTCCGTCGGAACCACCTGCCGCCGCGGATCCACCGGCTTCTTCTGTGCTTGGACCGGACCCAGGGCAACAAGGACCAGGACGAGTATGAGGATTCTTCCGGTTCCGGATGAAACGAAGGAGTGCATGCGGGTTTGATAAAAGGGAATCGATCAATTGGCGAGTCCGCGTTGATCTCTTGATGAAGCACGGCAGATGGTGCATACCGTCCCCGCTGATGATGAGTCTCCCAAAGTGGTTTGTTCTCCTGCTGGTGATCCTGCTGGCCGGATGTGCCTCCGATTCCCCGACTCCCGCAAAGAGCCGGGAGAGTGAGGTCTACACCTCGGTTGGGGGGGGCGACTGGAAGTCCACGCCCGGGTCCGAACCGGAAGAACCCGGGCTCACGGAGGGGGCCGAACCGGGATTGAAGGAACTTCACCGCTTGATCGGGCAACAAAATGAGGAGATCGCCTCGCTCCGGAGACTCCTCGACCAGCAAAGCCGTCAATCCGGGGAACGCATGCAGAAGCTGGAAGCCAACCTCGATCTTCATCTCGAGCTGCTGGGTCTCTACTACCAGAAGCTCACCGCAATGCAGGAAGGCAAGGAGGTGCCTGCTGTCGTGGCACCCAATGCCCCGGCCTCGGTGAATGGACGGGTCGCCCTTCCCCTGGGAGGACAAGCCGCACCGGTTGGGGGGCTCCGGGTCAGCCTGCTTCAGGACAAGGCCTCCGCCATCTGGGAGGAGGCAGGAGAAGACAGGAGCCTCTACACCACCCCTCTCCGCAATCCTGAATCCCTGTTGCAGAATCTCGACCCGGCCGAGGCCGACAAGCCATCCGGAGCGGCCGGCTCGGACAATCTCCCTTCCAATTCCCGCGTGAGGAAGTTCGAGACCACCACGCCGGGAAGTCTCGCACTGGCTCAGGCCCTGTCCTCCGTCGACGGCCGGTTCCTGATCAGTGCCGTGCCCACGGGAAACCACCTGATCTATGCCCGCGCCAACACAGCCACCTACACCGTGGCCTGGCTGATCCCGATCCTGGTGAGGCCGGGGGCCATCCATGAGATCGAGTTGAACGCCGACAACGCCCTCGTCTTCCTGAACGACATCGCGGAATGATCGCCACCTTCACGCGCCTCAGGATCCGAAGCCTGGCCGGACTGGTCAGGATGATCCGACTCATGGGCCCCATCCGCAAACAGCTCTCTGGAGCTGAAGGCCTCCTGCATTCGGAGGTGAAGGGTTTTTCAACCTTCACCTTGTGGAGGGATCGGGAGGCCATGCAGTCCTTCCGCAACGAGGGAGGACACCTTGAGGCGATGAAACGGACGCGTCACATCGGCACGGCGGAAAGCCACACCTGGGAATGCGAATCCCCGCCGACCTGGCGCGAGGCCAAGGCCGCGTTCCTCGAGAACAAGAAAAAGGCCCTGCCGACTGATCGACAGGGCCTCTAAATCTTCAACAAGCGCCTACTTCTTCCTTCCGAAGAAACTCCAGCCCTTCTTCTTGGGCTTCTCCTCCTCCTTCAGGAGGACCTTCAACTGGCCGAGGATCGCCTGGAACCCGATGAACATCTTGTTCCACTGCGTTTCCACGTTGCGGACCACGTTCTCATTCTGCTCGGAGAGGAACTGGAGGGAGGAAATCTCGGTGATCAGCTTGTGGACGTCGTCCCTCGAAGGGTTTTCCACCTCGACGCTGGCCATGATCAGCTCCAGCTCCTGGGCGATCACACTCTTGATCTCAAGGAACTCGATCTCGTCCTCTTCCTCAAACTTCTTGGACTTCGCCATGTCAACGTAGCTCTTGAACTGCTTCCACGTCTCGACGTAGGCCTCAAGCTGCGCGACCCTGGGAGTCTCCGCCCCGCGAACGGCCGCCTTGATCTGGCCAAGGATCGACTGGAAGCCGATGAAGATCTTGTTCCACTGGGTCTCGACGCTGCGCAGGACGTTCTCCTTCTGCTCGGAGAGGTACTGGAGGGAGGAAATATCGGTGATAAGCTTGTGAACCTCGGCACGTGAGGGGTTTTCCACCTCGATCATGGCCATGATCAGCTCCAATTCCTGGGCGATCACGCTCTTGACCTCGAGAAACTCGGACTCGTCCTCCTCCTCAAAGCGCTTGCCCTTGGCAAGATCGACGTAACTCTTGAACTGCTTCAGGGTCTCGACGTAGTTCTCGACCTGGGGAATAAGTTTTTCCAATGGGTTTTCTTCGGCCATAGAAGTCAGTCAGGCAGGGGGAGGATCAATCAGAACTTCCGCGGTGACATGAACACAATGGCGCCTCCTCTAGCGTCGCGACCCGTCAATTTCAAGCCTGCATAATCTATCTGCAACTCCTTGAAGGGTAGATCCTGCTCCCGCGCCTCCTTGAAGATCTTGACGAAGACGGCTCCAATCTCCTTGACGACCTCCTCGGGAAAGGAGCCGGGCAAGGTGGAGGCGTTGATCTCGCCAGAGGCACTGATCGTGAAGCTTCCCGAAGGCAGCTTGTCCAGCTTCACCTCGGTCTTCTTTTTTCCAAATAACCCTAGGAAGCCCATTTTGTCTTGATGTCTCTCACCACGTTACGAACTTGCGCCTGACCAAATCCACGGCGCAGACCCACGCACAAATCTTTCTCATTTCCGGGCAGAAAAGCAATATGTCTTCTGGTCCCTACCCCCACCGCCTGGTTGATCTGTCCCACGTTCAACCGGTCTCCCAGCTCGCGCATCGCCTTCATCGACCTGTTCACCCAGCGGGTCATCTCGTCGGCCTTGTCGACGCCATAGGTGTGCTGCACCTCATCGCTGTCGCGGAGCGTGCTCAAAGCCAGCTCGACGCCCTCGATCCGGCTGATCGGACCCATCGGATTGGATTGGCCCGATTCATCACCTTCTTCGCCCCGGCCTTCATCAGCAGCCGAAACCTGGTCGATGCTCTGCGCGGAATCCAGCAGGAGTCCCTGGTAGGATGACATGATGACCCTCTCACGGCCTTCCTCGCCCGGCAGCTTCTCAAAGCTTCCAGACTTCCAACCCAGAATCTTGACGAAGGCCTCCTCACCGATGCTTCCATAGGCTTCGGAATCAATGACATCTCCGTTCACGATCCAGACCTTGCCGACAAGACCGGCATTGGTGATCTTCAGGACACAGGTGCTCCCTGCCATGCACTCGGCCTGGATGAGGTCCACGAGCGACATGCTCTGGATCCCGCGGAATCCACCCACATCCTCCTGTGCCAGAAGGGAATCCACCACCTCGACGAACATCTTGATCTCGTCATCCCGGCTCGGCTTTTCGAGATAGAGGTCGATGCCCATTCCGTAGGCCCGGGCACGATACTGGTCATCGGAGATGCCGGAAATCACAACAGTACGAATGGAGGGGTATTTCCGTCGAACGACGGTGAGAAGCTGAAAGCCATCCATCTTGGGCATGTTCAGGTCCGTGATGAACATGTCGAAGCGCGAAGATTCCAGAAGCGCGAGGGCCCGCGCGCCCGACTCAGCCGTATGAACCTCCGGCTCTGACGACATCTGGGAGAGGAGCTCCTGATACAATTCCAGAAGATCCCGGTCATCATCCACCACCAATACTCTCTTACGCGCCGCCATCCGCAGATGTCTTTACCGTTATTACTTGCCAAGACAAGAATATTAGGTGACAAAACCGCGGCTGTCATAAGGTGTTGGACTGCACCATACAAGGGCCGACAGATTCAAACCAACCCAAAGAAGCTCAATGGGACTTTTCAATAAGCTCTTCGGAGCGGGAGCGAGCAAAAAAAGCGAGACGTCTGCCGCTCCAGCATCACCCTCCCCCTCAACACCGTCTGCGGGCGCCTCAAAGCCCAAAGCAAGCTCAAAGGGGACCATCTCCCCGATGGGCGACTCAGCCGATGTCGTTGAAATCCCCTTGGGAGACATCAACAATGGTTTCGACGAAGCCTTGAAGGCAACCGTCCAGAACAACCCTCCGTCCGGGGCGACCGTCCCCATTCCCTTGGATCACATCAAGGGCCAGCTCTCCACCGGTGCGGTCAAGGTGCTTTTCTCCGACCTCAAGCAACGCTCTCCTGGTGGCGTGTTCAATGCCAACACCTCCGAAAGCGACAACGACCCCGTGATCATCAGCCTTTCGCTCATCCTGCCAAAGCTTCCCCCGGATGCCTTCAAGCAGCGCAGCGACCAGACCCAGATCACCGTGCCGGAAGACATCGCGGATGTCTTTGGTGCCGATGCAAGATCCGCTCCGCCAGCTCCGGCTGCGCCAGCAGCCGCTGCTCCAGCAGCACCCACTCCGGCTCCGGCTCCAGTTCCTTCGGCGCCCGCACCGACTCCTTCGGCCCCAGCTGCAGCTCCTGCCCCCGCAGCAGCAACTCCCGGAAGCACGGGCATTACGCTCACTGTGGCACAGGCCAGCGAAAAATGGCCGGATGCAATCAAGAACGCGATTTCCTCCATTGCCTCATCCAGGATCGAGCTCGATCCCGTAAAGGTCGAGCCCATGATGAAGCGCGGCAAGGTCGCCTTCACCTGGACGGACATCAAGTCCATGATCTCGCCTTCACCTGATGCATCCCTTGCCGCTGATTCCAACGACAAGGAGCTCGATCTCCCTCTTGCCCTGATCGCTCCCCAGTTCATGGCGCAGGCCAAGCCGTCGACGACCCAGAAGATGGCTTCCTTCGACGACAAGATTCCCGATGTCTTCTCTGCAGAGGACATTGCCAAGAAGCAGGCCGCCGCCGAGGCAAAGAGCGAGGCAGCGGCACCGGCAGCCCCAGCCCCAGCCCCGACTCCTGCACCAGCCGCACCGGCAGCTCCCGCTCCGACTCCTGCTGCTGCGGGAAGCTCCGAATTGGGTGCCTTACTGGGAGATCCTTCCAAGGATTCGTGGTCGCTCGACGACATCGCAGGCGCTCTGGCCAAGCTGCCCGGAATCAGTGATGTGGTGATCGCCACGAGCGAAGGCCTCCCGGCCGCGAAGGCGGTCCAGGGAACGACCAATGCGGAGTCCATCGCCGGCATCCTTCCCGAAATCTTCAACCGGCAATCCAAGTTCGCCGCAGACGCCGGCGTTGGCAAGGTGACTGCTGTTCTGGTTGAAACGGAAAACTCGGACCTGTTCGTGGCACGCGGTCCAAAGACCTTCCTTGGTGCCCTGGGCGATTCGGCAGCCCTGATGCCAAAGGATAAACTGAAGAAAGTCGCCGGTCTTCTCCAATAATCAAAGATAACAGAAAACGGATATGGCAATCATCAATCAGGCCAACAAAGAGATCCAGGTCAAGATCGTCTACTACGGTCCAGCACAGTGCGGCAAGACCACCAATCTGGAGAGGGTCCATGCCGACGCGGAAACGGAAAATCCCGAGGACAAGGGCAAGATGGTCTCCCTGGCCACCAGCTCCGACCGAACGCTTTTCTTCGACTTCCTGCCGATCGAGGCCATGTCCATCAAGGGCTTCAAGACGAAGTTCCAACTTTACACCGTGCCAGGTCAGGTCATCTACAACACCACCCGCCAGCTCGTGCTCCGCGGCGTGGATGGCATTGTCTTCGTGGCGGACTCCCAGTACGACAAGATGGAGGAGAACGTCGAGAGCTTCGCCAACCTGGAGGAGAACCTGAAGACCCTCAAGATGGACATCAAGGACATCCCCTACGTCCTCCAATACAACAAGCGCGACCTTCCGAACATCGCGCCGGTGGACTACATGGACTTCCTGCTGAACAACCGCGACGTGAAGGTGCCGTCCTTCGAGGGTGCCGCCTTCAAGGGTGAAGGTGTCTTTGAGACACTGAACATGATCACCCGCATGCTCCTGCACAAGTTCATCAACCAGTAAATATCACTCCCAAGCCGTATCCCACATGGAACAGTTCCCCAACATCATCGATGAGGACTATCAGGTATTCGATGCTGCACTGAAGGAACTGCTTGAAAATTGCGGTGCCTCCACGGCACTTCTGGTTGAAAAGGCCGGATATCTGATCGTGGAGACCGGGGAAAAGCCCCCTTTCAACACCACCGAGCTCGCAACGCTTGCTTCCAATGCCTTCAACGCCACGCAGTTCATGGCGGAGAGGATGGACGAGGCCAATTTCACAAGCATGTTTCAACAGGGAGACAAGCACAGCGTTCTTTGGATGAACATTGATGCCAACTCCCTCCTGGTCGTGGTCTTTCCGGGTGAAGTCAGTGTCGGCGCGGTGAAGATGTATTCCATCGAGACCGCCAAGAAACTGGCTGCCCAGATCCGCATCGCCTCGGACCGCGACCCGACCGGTGGCGTCGACCTTGCCACCCTCGATCCCGACAACGCGGACGACATCTTCAAGAAGAAGAAGACCGACTGACCGATTTCGCAAAGGAAAGCCCGGCACTGCTCACGCGGTGCCGGGCTTTCCGTTTCAATGGTTGGAGCGTTCAGCGCGAGCGCCTGGCAGGAGGCGGGTTGTTCATCGAGAGGATGCTGGTCCCGTTGAAGATGTTGCCCGCACCGCCGGTAATCACCCGCTTGATGGGTTCTCCGGTTTCCGGGTGCTTGGTGAGGGCGTCCTCACTCATCTTCTGCTGGATCTCGTAGCGCTTCACCTTGTCCCCCTTCTTCTGGGGAATGGTCTCATAAATGTAGGTTGCCATGGTCGATCAGGTTTGAAGGTTGCGGTTTGATTCCTATTCGTAGTCCCACTTCATGATCCATGGGTCATCGTAGTCTTTCTGGAACTTTTTCAGCTTTGCCTTGTACTCTTCAAGCACCTTTGCAAAGGCCGGATCGTAGGCGAGGTTCTTGTACTCATCCGGGTCGAGTTCCACATCGAAGAGTTCGAATTCAGGCCTCTGAATGTATTCACCAACGGTCTTTTGTCCATAGGGGGCGTCCATCCCCTTCTTGAACTGCGCCTGCCACGAGGGTGCGGCCCAGAGGTCGGAGGCAAAGGGGTAAGGAAGCGGATGGGCAATGTTCCAGATCAGCTTGTACTTCCGGTCCCGGACCACACGCATCGGGTAATACATCTGGATCTCATGAAAGGTGTGGGAGGCATTGACCTGGTCCCATCCCTTGGGGCTCTCCTGGGCAAGGATGGGAAGAAAAGAACGCCCATGGAATTCGTAGGGCTGTCCTGGCTTCTGGCCACGCTTCCGGGGAGCCTTGAAGTTGATTTTTTCATTCACCGTCCGGTTCTTGCGGTCAAATCCACCCGCGTAGTCCAGCATGGTCGGGGTGATGTCAATGAAGCTGATCATCCCATTGTTGCGGATGCCCCTCTTCTTGGAATGGGGATCGCGCACGATGAAGGGGACCTTCAACCCGCCCTCGTAAACCGTGGTCTTTCCTCCGGAAAAGGCCATGCCATGGTCGGAGGTGAACAGGATCAGGGTGTCCTCCCACTTCCCTTCCTCCTTCAGGATCTGGATCAGGCGCCCCATGCCGGCATCAATGCGAGAGACACTCTGGTAATACTGCGCCAGTTCCGCCCGGGTCTCAGGCGTGTCGGGCAGAAAGGGGGGAATCAGGACTTCGTCGGGATCATAGAAGACCTCCTCCACTCCCGGATAGGCACCCCGATTGGGCTTGTTGCCGAAGCGGTCGGGACCGTAAGGCAGCTCGGTGGCAAATCCGCCACCACGGTGGGGATCGGAATTGGCGAAGTAGAGGAAGAAGGGCTCCTCCCCCTTGATGAACTCGCGACAGTTGTCCGCCATCTCCACAGGTGACCTCGAGTTTCCGGGGAGTTTCTTCTCGAAGAAATAGACCTCCTCGGGACCGTTGTGATGCTTGCCGATCCGTGCCGTCCGATAGCCCAGCTCGGTCAGCAGCACGGGAAGCGTCTTCACCCAGGGATAACTGCTGAACTTGTGGTAGGCATGCTCGTGTCCGTAATGACCGTTGGCATGGTTGTGCAGACCGGAAAGCACCACCGAGCGGCTGGCACTGCAGCTGGCGGTGGTGGCAAAGGCGTAATCGAAGACCACGCCGTCCTTCGCGAGGGCATCGATGTTGGGCGTCTTGATCACCTTGTCCCCGTAGCAACCCAGGGTCGGGCTCAAGTCATCGGCGATGCAGATGATGATGTTCCGCTGGGCGGCAGATACCGCCATGATGGAAAGCAGAAGAAGGATGGACACCAGCCATCCGAGGCTGGGGCCACGAAACCGGGAATGGAATGCGGGCAATGGATTCATGGTGGAACAGAGATAAAACGCCCACACCACCCGATCATTCAATCCAAATCGGGGAGATCACCGCAGGATCTAGGGCCTGTACT
Source organism: uncultured Verrucomicrobiota bacterium (assembly GCA_964554035.1). Taxonomy (GTDB): domain Bacteria; phylum Verrucomicrobiota; class Verrucomicrobiia; order Limisphaerales; family CAZKNW01; genus CAZKNW01. Next base: position 1,842 of record CAZKNW010000101.1, on the reverse strand, counting down.
CCGCCTTGGCCTTGGGCATCAGCTCCTTGAGGTTGGCGATGCGCTCGTCGTCAAGGGGATGCGTGCTCAGGAACTTGCCAAGGTAACGGTCCACCACGTTTCCCGCTCCTCCGCCCTTGTAGTCCTTGAAGCGCTCCCAGAAGGCAACGGCCTCTTCAGGATCATAGCCGGCCCTTGCCATGTAGAGCAGTCCTATATGATCGGCCTCCGACTCCTGCTTGCGGCTGTGCGCCTTGGTACCCAGCTGGGACCCGTAGCCATAGGCACTCATGGCCATCTGCTTCACGGCCGGATCCTCAACGTTGATGGCTCCACTCATCCACTGTCCGACCTTCTGCACGGCCATGGCCTGGCTCATCCGCTCGTTGCCGTGCTCGGCCACCGCATGGGCCACCTCATGCCCCATGATGGTCGCCATGCCGGCATCGTTCAGGGCGATCGGAAAAATGCCGGTGTTGACCCCGATCTTGCCTCCGGGGAGACAGAAGGCATTGGGTTCCGGATCCTCGAAAACGACGAATTCCCACTGGGCGCCCGGAAGCTCGGCAACCGCCGCGATCCGCTTCCCAACCCTCGTGACCATGTTGATCTTCTGCTGGTCGGTGCTGACAGCGCCGCCTGCCTTCATCTTCTCGAACTCGGTCAGACCCAGTTTGGTCACCTCCTGCGAGGAAAGCAGCTTCATCTGCCAACGCCCGGTCTCAGGCACCGTGGAGCACCCCACCAGAAAGGCAGCCAACAGGAACAGACCCAGGTTCTTCACCCAACCGACCGGCAATGTCGTCTTCATGAAGAACATGCAACCAGAGAGCCGGGCCGGGGGCAAGCAAAGGCGAAGGGTTGCGCTCACTTGTCACACCACCCTAACCTGCCCCGCTCATGGATGTGAATCTGGCATATGGCCGAGGCCAAGTAACCGTCAGCTTGCCCGGGGATATCACCCGGGTGATTCATCCGTCCCATCTTCCCGGCCTGCGGGATGAAAGGAAATCGCTGATCGAGGCACTGAAGGCCCCCATCCAGTCTGAACCCCTGCTCAAGCAGATCCGGCCCGATGACCACATCGTCATCACCTTCACCGACATCACACGCGCCACCCCGAACGAGCGACTGATCCCCTGGATCCTCGAACATCTCGGCGACCATCCAAAGGACCAGATCACCCTCATCAACCAACTGGGAACCCATCGACCCAACACCCGCGCGGAACTGGAGATGATGCTGACCCCGGAAGTGGTCGCCAACTACCGCGTGATCAATCACGACTGCGAGGACGAGTCGAAACTGGTCCAGGTCGGCACCACAACCACCGGTGCCCCGGCCCTCCTGAACAAGACCGCCCTCGATGCGGACCTGCGCATTGTCACCGGCTTCATCGAACCACATTTCTTCGCGGGCTTCAGCGGAGGGCCCAAGGGCCTGATGCCGGGCGTCGCGGGATTGAAGACGGTGATGAGCAACCATGGCGCCCACCACATCAATGATCCCAACAGCACCTTTGGAATCACCCACGGCAACCCACTCTGGGAGGAACTGCTTCGGATCGCGAAACTTGCCGGCCCCAGCTTCCTGGTGAATGTCACCCTGAATGAGGAGCGCGACATCACCGGCGTCTATGCGGGCGATCTTGAGGAGGCCCACCGTGAAGGCTGCAAGGTGGTGCGCCAGTCCGCCATGCAGGATGTGGACGAACCCTTCGACATCGTCATCACCACCAACAGCGGCTACCCGCTGGACATGAACCTCTACCAGGGCGTCAAGGGGATGTCGGCGGGCGCACGCATCCTGAAGGAGGGTGGGCTCCTGATCCTTGCCTGCGAGTGCGAGGAAGGCGTGCCCTCA